>NZ_JBALOX010000173.1:0-22111 GCF_036965165.1 Bacillus sp. JJ1521
AATATTTTTCAATAAAAAGTTTAAATTTGTCATGATATACTAAAAATGTGCATGCCAAATAACCTTCCGTTATCCTCTAATTGGAAGGTTTTAGGATATTTAGTTAGATTTAGATACTACGCTATATCTTGGAAGGTAGATTTACTTTTTAACATGGCAAAAATCCAATGTAAGAGCTTATTAACACAAGCAATCATAGCTACTTTAAAAGGCTTTCCTTCAGCACGCTTCCTGTCGTAAAACTCCCTCATTTTTTTGTTGCGGGGGAAGATTTCATCAGTCGTTTTCTTCTTACGACAATCACGAATGGCACAACGAACTGCCATATATAAGGCATGGCGAAGTCTGCTAGATCCTCGTTTTGTGATTCGATTCTTTGTGGCCGTAAACTTCCCTGATTCGAATACACTAGGATCAACTCCAGCGAATGCTACAAGCTTTTTAGGGTTGTTAAATCTATCTATCTCACCAATCTCAGAAATAATCGTTGCCGCGATTTTTTCTCCAATACCATGGATAGATTTGATAATATTATATTCTTCAATTTCTTTAGCGAGGGCATCTATCTCTGACTCTAGCTTTGATAGGTGCTCTTTGTACTGAAGAATCATTTTAATATACATATCTATGCTTAATATATGACTCAGATAAACTGTCTTTTCAAAAGGATTACGAGCTGCCGCAGCTTTAAGCTGAATTGCTTTTTCTTTTGCCCATCTCTTTGATCGACTTCTACATAATTCATAAATCTTATCTGAAATTACTTCTTCACTTACACCCAAAATATCCTCGGAAGAGGGGAATTCAGAAAGAGTTAATAGTGATACTACTGAATATAAATCTCCAAAAACTCCTTTATATTCTGGAAACACCTGTTCAAGTACTGCCTGAAATTGGAGCTTTGTTTGAATCATAACGCCTGTTATATTTTCATGTTGCCTAGTAAGGTTTCGAAGATTTAATAACTGGACTCCGCGCTTTTTATAAGGCTCTAGCTCCTCTTTATAAAACAATTCACAGAGGAGGTAGGCATCTATGGCATCTGTCTTTACTTTTCTTAAACTTGAACCTTTTGCCTTATAAGAAATCAATGGATTAATAATAATTAATAAATATCCCCGTTCTTCCAAGAATTGAACGACCGCTGATTGATAATGCCCAGTAGCTTCTAATATTACTGAAGGTTTCTTTCCAGACTCTTGTTTTATGTCTTCGAGAAAGGAAACAAGTGAATTAAGCCCCTTTAATGTATGATCTATTTTAAAGCTCTTACGATATGGTTTGCCTTTATCTAAAAATGCTTGAACCTGACTTTCTCCTTTTGAAATATCCAGACCAACGACTGGATTCATTATAAATCTCCTCCTAAACTTGTAGTTGCCAGTAACCCCTAAGCCTTCATGCAGTATCACAGCTTCGCTTGTTATACGAGATCTATGTCCCAACCAGCCTCAATCATGTTTCTACAAGTAGGGGGCGAACAGTTTAGCTGACGGGGTCAATGCCCCACGAGCAGATACGTTCTACCCTGGCTACTGTTATAATAAAACCATATAAAAAATGGTCAACCAGAAATATCTGGCTGACCTTATAATACGAACGAGGCAGAATAGTTGAACAATCGACTGGTTTTTTTCGTAAGATGGATTGCAGGTGAATGATAGTTTTGAAGCTGGAGATTTAAGGATAGAAAAATTAAAATCTCATTTTGAACTATATGAGATGAGTGAAGTTTGCCAACTGTTCGCTTTCTTTGCAGTTATTTTCCGAAACTGTAATTTCTTCTTACATATGTAAATCTACACTGTTTTATACTTTTCATCCTAAAGTTGTAGGTAAAGTTCAAACGTTTTCCTGAAGAAGAATTTACCAGTAGCCAGTATCCTTAAGTCATAAGAACTTTAGGAGAGTTATCGATGATGAAGAATAAAGCTATAATGATCACTGAAGTTGATCTAAGAAGGAATTACGCATATTTTTGTTGAACTTATTTAACTGGAGAATAATTGAAGAAGTAAACAAATTTATTTATAGGCTTTACGGGAGGGAAAATGACAAATATACCAGATAGTGCAATCAAATATTTGAACATTCTAAATATACAATTAGAGAAGCCATCATATAGTTATTTAGAACAAATTTGTAAGGCACATTTAAATACTTTTCCATTTGAAAATATCAGCAAACTACTATATTTTCGAAATCATAATTATGATAATTTTGACATACCTTCATTTGAGCTATTTATTAAGAATCGTGACCAATTTAACTATGGAGGAACTTGCTATACCTTAAACTCTAATCTAATGATTTTATTGAAAGAGTTAGGGTTTGAATGTTACCATGTAATGCTTGGAAACGAACATATAGGAATTATAGTAAAGATTGATAATGAACGTTTTTATGTTGATTGTGGTGCTGCTGCTCCATTTTTTAAGCCAGTACGTTTTGAGGATGATACCAAAAATAGGTCTCATTTTGGTAAGGATGAGGTGTTTTTATTACCAGATAAGGTGCAAAGTAACAAATATAAATATGTTCGCTACACGAATGCTAAACAAAGCGGAAAAACATGGCACTTTAATTCACGGCAAGTAGCTAAAGTTAGTGATTTTCAAGAAGTAATAGAAAAATCCAATAAACCTAATGCACCATTTATGACTATTTTAAGATGCCAACTATATCAAACTGGTAAACAAAGAAGTGTTTCATTAGTAAATAATAAATTCAGTATTCGTTATTCTAGTGGAGAAACAGTTGTTAGAACGTTATCCTCAACAGAAGAAATCAGAACAGTCCTTTCAGAAGAATTTATGTTATCAAAATTACCAGTAACTGAAGCAATAGATGTACTAAAGACATTAAATGTAGATATTTTTGCAGAAAATAATAGGTAAACATTGAACGAAAGGGTAGCGATGATCAAAGAAGGATTATCGCTTGTTTTTGTTGAAGTTATTGAACAAACTGTGCAGTTTAATTGAAGAAGGAATTTCTACAATAGATGTCGAAATATGCATGACCTAATTATTTCCACCTGGGGGTTTTCTAAAATGAATATCTTAATAAAAGTATTACCTGAAACCGAAGTAGCATTTTTTAGACGGACTGGGAGTTATATTGAACCACAAGAACACTGGGGAAGGCTGATTAATTGGGCAATTAACAATGGGCTTTATCCTCCTCAACAATCATTTATCGGAATTTCATTAGATAATCCTGATCTTGTTGAAAACAAGGATTGCCGCCACGATGCTTGTGTTACAATACCTGATAGTTTTGATAGAGAAAAACATAAGAATATAAACTTCAAGAAGTTGGATGGTGGGCAATACGCCTTGTATCCCTTTTATGATACAACTGAAAAGCTGAGTTTTGCTTATCAATATATGTATGAAGAATGGCTGCCAAATAGCGACTTTGAGGCAGATTATGAAAGATGTAATCTTGAATTTAATAAAAATAACCCTTCCAAAGATCCAGAAGGGAAATGTAGAGTTGATTTATTTGTGCCAATTAAAAAAAGAAACCCTTGAAAACTTACGATCACAATTAGAATGTGCCACCAATCATTGGTACTACTTTTGTTATTGTACTTACGAAGCAGGGTAGTTGAATAATAAAAAACTTTTCTCTTAAGACGATTTTAGAAAGAAATTGCTACAATCTAACAAAAAATGGAACCAATTAAGGTTCCAAAGGTATGTGTCATTCAATTTCTTTTAAGGAACATTCGGTGAGAACTTAAAAAGTATGTCCTATAATTTATTCGCACTTCGATAAAAGACTGTACATTTTGATAGTGGGTGTGTAGAGGACTTTAGCTATTTGCTTTTTGAGTTAATGGTGCGGGTTATTGTAAGAGGGATATTAGAAGGAATATCTTTTGATTTTATAGAATATTAAAAAAGGATGGATTTTGAAAATACTAGCTAATGGTTTTATAAAAAAGTTCTATTAGAGGATTTGCCTCTAAAAAAGAAGGAGGAAATTTTATGCTGTTTATGCTGATTGTCAAAGCCTCGAAGAATTCAGAAGCCGGAAAACTCCCGAGCTCGGAGCTCATGGAAGCCATGGATAAGTATAATGAGGAATTAATTAAGGCTGGCGTACGGGTTATGGCTAAAGGACTTCATCCAAGTTCAAATGGAATTCGCCTTTCGTTTTCGAAACCAGGGGAAAAGCCGATCGTTACGGATGGCCCATTTATGGAAACGAATGAATTGATTGCCGGGTTTATTCTGATTGATGTGAACTCGAGAGAAGAAGCCATCGAGTGGGCCATGCGGATGCCAGACCCGCAAGGACATGGGGAAGGTCAGATTGAATTGCGTCAAGTATTTTAGGCGCTGGAGCTTAGGTGGTAAGAATTCAGCTATTGAAGCAGCCATCGATTTATATCGTAATGGAACAAAAGTTTCATTAGTTCATCGTAGAGAGACTGTATATCACGGAATTAAATATGACTGTAACATTTAAGCCGTAATAAGGATGCCCTTCTATATAAGTAACGAGTGCTTTAGTGGAATAAAATAATACAAAAAAGGCTTAGGGTTGAAAATAACTCTAAGACTTTTTGTCTGTGAAATATACCGTAATTTGTGTTGTGGAATTTTTGTTATTTGTCGTGTGATTTGGTCTGTGATTCAACGTTTTGCAACTCTTTACAAATAACTGGAGTCTCTCTTTTTTATTGAGGTCCAAATTAATAGAAATAGTTTTGGCAAGTTGTCATAGAAATCTATTTGTCCTCATAGAATCTACTAGAAGATTGATAGGAGGACGAGAGATGAGAAAGCAACCGCCATATAAAACAATTGTAACTAACCACTTTCGTGAACATTCATCCATATATTTATTTATTTCCGTACTATTCCTAATGGGAGTCATATTTGGTGCCATCGTTGTAAACAGCCTAAATCCCAGTCAAAAGGAAGACCTCTTTTTCTATTTAAGTCGATTTTTTGGAGAGGTATCCGAAGGAACGTATGCCAACTCAACCGATATGTTCAAACAGAGCATTCTTCATAACCTGAAATACGTCGGACTCATGTGGATATTAGGAATCTCCATCATCGGGCTACCGATTATCTTAATACTGTTATTTTTAAAAGGGGTTGTCGTCGGATTTACGGTTGGCTTTCTCGTCAATCAAATGGGCTGGAGCGGGTTTCTCTTATCGTTTGTTTCCGTACTTCCACAAAATTTATTAATCATTCCGACATTCATTATTGTTGGTACACTCGCTGTCGCGTTCTCAATGAAAATGATTCGACAGCAATTTATGAAACGAATGAACGAACCCATTTTACAGTTATTGACTCGATATTCGCTGCTGATGGTTGCAGTTAGTTTCGTGATCATTATGGCTTCGGCTGTAGAGGCATTCGCTTCTCCCGTCCTGATGAAAGAAATAATTGATGTCGTAAATAAATAAGAATGGCTATTAAGTAATAAGAGTTATTCTCGGTTATTTATAATTATTTTATTTGGACAGTGCCCCTTCTTCTGGTATAATAATGAAGTAACGGCGAGGGAGGGAAAGATTTACATGGAAAATCGCATCGATCGTATTAAAAAACAGTTGCATTCGTCTAGTTATAAGCTTACACCACAGCGTGAGGCGACCGTTCGGGTACTGCTTGAACATGAAGAGGATCATTTAAGTGCTGAGGATGTTTACCTCCTTGTAAAAGAAAAATCGCCAGAAATCGGCTTAGCAACTGTATATCGGACCCTTGAATTACTTACTGAATTAAAGATCGTTGATAAAATAAATTTCGGAGATGGTGTATCCAGATATGACCTTCGCCAGGAGGGTGTAGCACATTTCCATCATCACCTTGTATGTATCGAATGCGGTGCAGTCGATGAAATTAAGGAAGATTTACTTGAAGATGTTGAAGAAATCGTTGAAAAGAACTGGAATTTTATTATTAAAGACCATCGTTTAACCTTCCATGGTATTTGTCATCGTTGTCATGATAAAGAAGTTAAAGAAGAAACAGATAATCTTAAATAAACTGCCCTTTTCCTTTCCGTGAAAAGGGTTTTTTCATTTTCATAATTTAATAGGATTGAAAAGAATTTGAAAAAATGGGATAAGTGTGTATAAAACCATGTAAATTTGGCATATCTTCTAGTAAGGAAAAGTTTATTGGAGGATTACTAGATGAGACAATGGTTTCGCGTTGTATATGATACATTAAAGGTTTTTGTATTGTTTACTGGATGCACGATTTTATTTTACTATGGTATTATATGGATTAATGAGGAATATCAAAATTATCACAAATATGATGAACCGGAAGGATCCTCAGTGAAGGCTACCTCGATGATTGAAGAAAAGGAGGAAGGCCTGTTAAATAGATTACTGTTTTTTTACCGAAATGGGGAGTAGAGACCAGTGGAAGATCAAGTGAAGGATTATTTGCATTACCTAGTTGTCGAAAGAAGACTTGCTACCAACACAGTGAAGTCCTATGAGCGCGATCTTAAAAAATATTATCAATATGTAACAAAGGTTGAGAATCTTTCAACCTTTAATGATGTGAACAGAGTGCAAGTGATTCATTTTTTGAAACATTTAAAGGAACAGGGAAATTCATCAAGAACCTTAGCCAGAAATATAGCATCAATACGTTCTTTTCATAAGTTTTTGTTTCGTGAAAAAGTAACGGATCATGATCCTACTGAACAGATTGAAACACCTCAAGCAGAACGTACACTGCCGAAAGTATTAAATATTTCTGAAGTAGAGGCATTGTTGGATGCGCCAAAATTGGACAATCCGCTTGGGATACGCGATAAAGCCATGCTTGAGCTTTTATATGCGACAGGCCTTCGTGTTAGTGAACTCATAAACTTAAATTTTGCGGATATTCACTTATCAATGGGATTTATCAGATGCCTAGGAAAAGGAAATAAGGAGCGTATTGTTCCACTTGGTAGTGTAGCGACAAAGGCATTACAGGCCTATTTAGATCAGGGTCGTGGTCAACTAGTGAAGCAAAAGAGAACAGACGCGTTTTTTGTAAATCATCATGGGAATCGAATGACAAGACAAGGATTCTGGAAAAATTTAAAGAAAATAACCAAAGACGCCCGTATCGAAAAGGAATTAACCCCACATACGCTACGTCATTCATTTGCGACTCATCTTTTAGAAAATGGAGCTGATCTCCGAGCCGTGCAAGAAATGCTTGGCCATGCTGACATCTCGACGACACAAATTTATACGCATGTCACGAAAACACGTCTAAAGGATGTCTATAAATCCTATCATCCTCGGGCTTAATATTTATTTGTAGATTGCTAGACGAATACGTCTAGCTTTTTTTCGTCAAAAAATCTTAACAAATTTTACTAAAACTCTAGTAATCTACTTGAAAAGACAGACACCCACACTTATACTGAAAGAGGTCAGACTTCTGACGATTAAATGATATTGAAAAATTGAGTAAGTTACAACTAGAAGGGGAAAATACATCATTGAAAGCATAGAATAATTTGGGAGGGAAATACATGTCTAATTATACATATAAACGAATTTTCCTAATTGTCCTGGACTCTGTTGGAATTGGAGAAGCGCCAGATGCGAAAAAATTTGGCGATGAGGGTTCGGATACTTTAGGACATATCGCTGAGGAAATGAATGGTCTACATATGCCAAACATGGCGAAGCTTGGGTTAAGCAATATTCGAGAAATAAAAGGAATTCCTGTTCAAGACAGGCCACTAGCTTACTATACGAAAATGCAAGAGGCCTCCAATGGAAAAGACACGATGACTGGACATTGGGAAATCATGGGCTTACATATTGAAACACCATTTCAAGTTTTCCCTGAGGGATTTCCAAAGGAATTATTAGATGAGCTTGAAAAAAGGACTGGACGCGGTGTTTTAGGGAATAAGCCAGCATCCGGAACAGCCATTTTGGATGAGCTTGGTGAAGAGCACATGAAAACAGGAAAATTAATTGTCTACACTTCTGCTGATTCGGTTTTACAAATCGCAGCACATGAGGAAATTGTGCCAATTGAAGAGCAATATAAAATTTGTGAAATTGCACGCGAATTAACCCTTGATGAAAAATATATGGTTGGACGTGTTATCGCTCGACCATTTGTTGGGGAACCAGGCAATTTTACAAGAACATCAAATAGACATGATTATGCATTAAAGCCATTTGATCGTACCGTGATGAATGAATTAAGTGATCAAGGCTTTGATGTGATTGCAATCGGAAAAATTTCGGATATTTATGATGGTGAGGGCGTTACTCAAGCACTCCGTACGAAATCAAATATGGATGGAATGGATAATTTAGTTCAAACTCTTACTATGGATTTCACAGGCTTAAGCTTTTTGAATTTAGTTGATTTTGATGCATTATTTGGACATCGTCGTGATCCAAAAGGCTATGGGAAAGCATTAGAGGAGTATGATGCACGTCTACCTGAAGTATTTGAAAAACTATCCGATGACGATTTATTGATCATTACAGCAGACCATGGAAATGATCCAGTTCATTCTGGAACAGACCATACTCGTGAATATGTTCCATTATTGGTTTATAACAAAAAAATGGATGGTGGTAAAGAATTACCATTACGAACAACTTTTGCGGATATTGGTGCAACAGTTGCGGATAATTTTAATGTAACACTACCTAAACATGGAAAGAGCTTTCTTTCAGAGATAAACGGGGGAATATAGAAATGGATAAATCAATTATAGAAAGAGCAGCACAATTCTTAAAGGAGAAAAGCCCAGCAGTACCTGAAATCGGTTTAATTTTGGGTTCTGGATTAGGTGTTTTGGCAGATGAAATTGAAAATCCAATAAAAGTACCGTATGACCAAATTCCAGAGTTCCCAGTGTCAACTGTAGAAGGCCACGCTGGGCAGCTTGTATTCGGTACATTGCAAGGAAAATCAGTTGTTGCTATGCAAGGCCGATTTCATTTTTACGAGGGATATAGCCTTGATAAGGTTACATTTCCCGTTCGTGTGATGAAAGAACTTGGTGTTACAACCTTAGTCGTTACAAACGCAGCGGGTGGAGTGAATGAATCCTTTCACCCAGGCGATCTCATGATTATTACTGATCATCTTAATTTCGCGCAAAACCCATTAATTGGACCGAATGATTCAAAGATTGGAGCAAGGTTTCCGGATATGTCGGAGGCTTACACGAAAGAACTTCGTACACTAGCAAAAGAAGTGGCAAATGAGCTGAACATTAAGATTCAAGAAGGGGTCTATGTTGGAATGACAGGACCATCCTATGAAACACCAGCTGAAATCAAAATGCTACGAACATTAGGTGGGGACGCAGTTGGAATGTCTACTGTTCCGGAAGTGATTGTTGCCCGCCATGCTAATTTAAAAGTACTTGGCATTTCCTGTATTTCAAATATGGCAGCGGGCATTTTGGATCAGCCTCTTACGCATGATGAAGTAATTGAAACAACGGAGAAAGTTAAAGCCGAATTTTTATCTTTAGTGAAACAAATTGTGAAGAAAATGTAAGTTCAATAAAAAAATGGTTGGAAAAAGGTGAAAACAATGAGAATGGTTGATTTGATCGAAAAAAAGCGTGACGGAATTGAATTAACAGCAGAAGAAATATCTTTTTTAATCGATGGATATACAAAAGGTGATATTCCTGACTATCAAATAAGTGCATTTTCAATGGCGGTCTATTTTAAAGGTATGACTAAACAGGAACAAGCTGATTTTACAATGGCGATGGTACATTCTGGTGACACGATTGACCTTTCAGAAATTGAAGGAATCAAAGTGGATAAGCATAGTACAGGTGGTGTCGGTGATACAACCACATTGGTGCTTGCACCTTTAGTTGCATCAGTTGGGGTTCCGGTTGCAAAGATGTCAGGCCGTGGACTAGGTCATACAGGTGGAACAATTGATAAGCTTGAATCAGTTTCGGGCTTCCATGTTGAAATTACCAGCGATGATTTTATTCGACTTGTTAATCAAAATAAGGTTGCTGTTATCGGGCAAAGTGGGAATTTAACACCTGCAGATAAAAAGCTTTATGCATTACGTGATGTCACAGCGACCGTCAACAGCATCCCATTGATTGCTAGTTCAATTATGAGTAAGAAAATTGCTGCTGGAGCAGATGCGATTGTTTTAGATGTTAAAACTGGCGCAGGTGCTTTCATGAAGGATTTAAATGATGCAAAGGAGCTAGCCAAGACAATGGTTGATATCGGAAATAATGTGGGTAGAAATACGATGGCCATCATTTCAGATATGAGTCAGCCGCTTGGTTTTGCGATTGGCAACGCGCTTGAGGTAAAAGAGGCGATTGACACGTTAAAAGGAGAAGGTCCTGCTGATCTCCAGGAGCTTTGTCTCGTGTTAGGAAGCCAAATGGTTTTACTTGCGAAAAAAGCGAATTCCCTCGAAGAAGCAAGAGGACTGCTTGAGGAATCCATTAAAAATGGAAAGGCGTTAGAAACCTTTAAAACATTTTTATCCTCACAGGGTGGAGATGCTTCAGTGGTGGATTCACCTGAAAAGCTTCCAAAAGCAAAATATCAATTTGAATTTGAAGCAGAATCGGATGGATATGTTTCAGAGATTATTGCCGATTCTATCGGAACAGCGGCTATGCTGCTGGGTGCGGGAAGAGCAACAAAGGAATCGTCGATTGATTTGGCGGTTGGGCTTGTTCTTCGGAAAAAAATCGGTGAAAAAGTATCAAAAGGAGACAGCCTCGTAACGATTCATAGTAATTTTGAGGATATTGCTGAAATCAAAAATAAGCTATCTGAAAGTATTTCGATTTCACCAAATAAAGTCAACCCACCAACATTAATCATTGATAAAATATCATAATTCACAATCCGGGGATAAAAATCCCCGGATTTTTTATTTTTTTTTATGTCTAGTTTTTAGGCGCTATCGCCTCTCTGGTCTGGCTAATCGCTTCTGAAGACAATGGCGCCTTCTGTCAGCGCTTTTCTTATGCTTGTCGCCGAGCTGGGCACCTAAAACTTTTCTGTGTATATTTTTTCGTTTGTTGGAAAAAATGGGAAAGTATAAAGAATGGAGGGTTTGGAGATGAACCGCGTTTTTATTAGTCTGTTAATTTCAACAATCATGATTTTTACTTTTAGCCCTTTCGCTTCTGCACAGGAATCTACTGTTGATCTAGCGAATAATGCAAAATCTGCAATTTTAATTGAACGTGATACAGGGAAGATTCTTTACGATAAAAATAGTGATGAAAAGCTTCCCCCAGCAAGCATGACGAAAATCATGACCATGCTGTTAATCATGGAAGCCCTTGATAAAGGTAGTCTCACCTATTCTGAGAAAGTTAGAACAAGTGAACACGCTGCCTCAATGGGGGGCTCACAAATATTCCTTGAGCCAGGCGAAGAAATGACGGTTGAGGAAATGTTAAAAGGTATTGCCATCGGATCAGGGAATGATGCATCCGTTGCCATGGCAGAAAAAATAGCCGGTTCAGAAGATGCTTTCGTTGAAATGATGAATAATAAGGTGAAGGAATTAGGTCTTAAAAATACATTATTTCAAAATCCAACTGGTCTTCCTGCGGAAAATCATTATAGTTCTGCCCACGACATGGCGATCATGGCTAAGGAATTGCTGAAATATGAAGAAATCACAAAATTCACAGGACAATATGAGGACTATTTACGTCAAAATTCCGATAAGAAGTTTTGGCTTGTAAATACGAATCGCCTAGTAAGATTTTATCCAGGCGTAGACGGGTTAAAAACAGGCTTTACCACAGAGGCAAAATATTGTTTAACAGCCACTGCTGAAAAAGAGGATATGCGTTTAATATCGGTCATTTTTGGAGCACCAACACCGAAGGATCGCAATGCGCAAGTAACAAAAATGCTTGACTATGGCTTTAGTCAGTATAAAACACACCCTTTATATGAGCGAAATCAGGAAGTTGCTGAAGCAAAAATAAGTAAGGGTAGTGAAAAGAAAATCAAGCTGGTTACGTCAGAGCCTATTTCACTTTTAACAAGAAAAGGTGAAAAAATTGATGATGTTCAAAAAGAAGTGGTTTTTGCCGAAAAGCTGAATGCCCCTATTAAAAAAGGTGATAAAATCGGGAAACTCGTGATTAAGAAAGATGGAAAGGTTTTAAGTGAAAGCCCACTTGTAGCTCAAAAAGATATCGATGCTGCCAGCTGGTGGAAATTATTTAAGCGAACAATGGGAACTTTTAATAAAACTCCTTAACCTATAAATTTTTACCTAGTCCTTGCTGGCCAGCTCCAGGCGCCATCGGCTCGAGGTCANNAGGTAAAAGGCACCTTCTGTCAGCGCTAGTCTTATGCTTGTCGCCGATAAGCGGGCGCCTTGCGCTTTTCTGATTTTTTTGCCGAATCAGCACTAGTTTTGTCATCAAGAAGGATTCTTTTATGTAAATAGCGAAAAGACTCTCTATACGATTTTAAGGAGGCATTGTAAAGTGAGTCTTGGAATTGAACTTGAGGTAAAACACAATGTGTTATGTATTCGGCTTACTGGTGAGCTAGACCATCATACAGCTGAGGAATTGCGATTAAAGGTAACTGATACGATTGAGAGCAATCAAATTAATCACATCCTATTGAATCTTGAAAAGCTTACATTTATGGATAGCTCAGGATTAGGTGTTATTTTAGGAAGATATAAGCAAATCAAAAATCTAGGTGGAGAGATGGTTGTTTGTTCCATCTCCACGCAGGTCGAACGTTTATTTGAGATGTCTGGCCTTTTCAAAATCATTCGATTAGAGCGTGATGAATCTTTTGCGCTTCAGTCATTGGGGGTGGCGTAATGAAAAACGAAATGCACCTTCAATTTTCAGCACTAAGCCAAAATGAGTCATTTGCTCGTGTAGCGGTAGCAGCATTTATTACACAGCTCGATCCAACATTAGACGAACTAACTGAAATTAAGACAGTAGTATCAGAGGCCGTAACAAACTCCATTATTCATGGATATGAAAGTGATCCAAGTGGGATTGTTTATATTTCATGCACAATTGAAGACAGTACTGTATTTATCACCATAAGGGATGAAGGGATTGGAATTAACGATCTCGAGGAAGCAAGGCAGCCATTGTATACAACAAAGCCAGAACTTGAGCGATCAGGGATGGGTTTTACAATCATGGAAAATTTCATGGATGAGTTTGAAGTGGAAACAGGTTCAAGCTTAGGTACAACATTACGGTTAACCAAGCATTTATCAAAGAGTAAAGCGTTATGCAATTAAGGAGACTTGCCAATGGATGTGGAGGTCAAGAACAACAAAAGTGAAACGTATTTAAAGGACAATGAGGTTAAGAATTTAATCAAACTCAGCCAGGAAGGACGACAAGAAGCACGTGATCTTATCGTCCAGAAGAACATGAGGTTGGTTTGGTCTGTTGTACAACGATTTTTAAATCGAGGCTATGAACCAGATGATTTGTTTCAAATAGGCTGCATTGGACTATTGAAGTCCGTTGATAAATTTGATTTATCTTATGATGTTAAATTTTCAACCTACGCTGTACCAATGATAATCGGTGAAATTCAGCGATTTATTAGAGACGATGGAACAGTGAAGGTAAGTCGTTCATTAAAGGAAACCGGAAATAAAATCCGGAAAGCGAAGGATGAGCTGTCAAAACGGTTCGGTAGAGTTCCAACTATTGCAGAGATTGCAGGGTACTTGGAAATCACTCCTGAGGATGTTGTTTTAGCCCAAGAGGCAAGTCGTGCACCTTCATCCATTCATGAAACTGTGTATGAAAATGATGGTGACCCGATTACATTGCTTGATCAAATAGCAGATAATAATGAAACAAATTGGTTTGATAAAATAGCATTAAAGGAAGCAATACGTGATCTAGATGAGCGCGAAAGATTAATCGTTTTCCTGCGCTATTATAAGGATCAAACCCAATCCGAAGTCGCGACAAGGCTGGGTATATCTCAAGTACAAGTGTCGAGGCTAGAGAAAAAAATATTACAACAAATGAAAGACCGAATGGATGTATAGTCCATTCGGTTTTTTTCGTTCTCTTAAATCAAATACGCCAAGGCGTATTTGCGCCCGATTTTTTTCGAGCAAGCTCGAAAAATTTCCTCTTAAAAATCGTGGCATCCGCCGGAGGCTGCCTTAACATTATTCAATCTTGATTGAATAATGTTAAGGCGCGTGGTAATTATTGGAGTTTGATGTGCTATCGCATTAGAAAAGGAAGATTTAACATACTACTTATATAAGGAAAACAATGTGTAGGGTGTGAAAGTGATGGAAAAATCAATTTATGTTCGAATGCGCCATCGCGTACTGGTACAGCCCAATGCAACTGTAAAAATTGGAGAAATCGTACAAATAAGTGCTGCGGAAAACATCGCACAGGAAATTAAAAAGATCATCATACATCAAGTAAGCAAAAAAGATAAAAACATTATTGTCATTGATGTCATGATGGTTATTGAACAAATCAGAATGCGGTTTCCTCAAGTTGATATTCAAACGGTAGGTCCCGCACAAACCATCATTGAGGTAGCGATTAAGAAAAAACGGTTTGCACCTGCATTGTTTGTAGCGGTTTGGCTTTTATTATTTATTGGAGCAGCCCTGACCATGATGAATTTCCATGAAGATGTGTCCATGAGGGAGGTACATCTTCGCATCTATACCATGATAACAGGTGAAGTAGATCCAAAACCATTGCTCTTTCAAATCCCATATTCAATTGGCTTAGGGCTGGGAATGATTTTATTTTTTAATCATTTTTTCCGTAAACGTCTGAACGAAGAACCAAGTCCACTTGAAGTTGAAATGTTTAATTACCAACAGGATTTAGATAATTATCTGATCCTCACTGAAAATAAAGAAAGCATGAAACACATCGATGACAATTAAAGTCCTCCTCATTATTTTTATTGGATTAGGAAGTGGACTTGCAGTTGGGGGCGGTTTTGTCGCATTTTTAGCAGTCTTGGGTATTATTCCTCGGCTAACTCAATTGACGAAAACGATGAAATTCATTCGATTTTATGAGTGGGGTGTCGTACTCGGAGCAGTATTTGGTGCCTGGTTTACTTTAAATGATCAAATCTTTCACCTTTGGGACATTTTGGTAATTCCTATCGGATTAGCTTGTGGGATATTCGTTGGAATGCTCGCAGCTGCTCTTACAGAAGTTCTGAATGTTTTTCCGATATTAGCAAAACGAATTGGAATCGACAATAAAATCGTTATTTTAGTAATGGCAATTGTATTCGGAAAAATCGCAGGCTCTTTATTTCAGTGGATGTACTATGTGAAATAAGTTAATTTCCGCTAGTTTTTATTTTTCGACGCAGGGAGTGAACATGAAGTGGCTACTAAGAAAAAGATAAAAGACGATTACAAAAACAGCATTAAAAAGTACCAGCCGAAACCGAAGTATTTTTTAAATTGCGTTAAAGCATTTCTTGTTGGAGGTGCTATCTGCTTAATCGGTCAAGGAATACAGAATTTCTATATAACAGTATTTGATTTCTCGGAAAAAGATGCGGGAAATCCAACTGTCGCGACCCTTATTTTAATTTCGGCATTGTTAACCGGGTTTGGTCTATATGACAAGCTTGGGCAATTTGCGGGTGCCGGTTCCGCTGTTCCTGTGACAGGGTTTGCGAACTCAATGACAAGTGCCGCGATGGAATATAAAAGTGAAGGTATTGTATTAGGAATTGCCACGAATATGTTTAAGCTTGCGGGCAGTGTGATTGTTTTCGGAGCAGTTTCTGCTTATATTGTCGGGATTATTCGTTATTTCTTTAAGCTCACCATTTCTTGATGATTGAGGAGTGACATACATGAGGCTAGTTGGAAAGCAAACATGGGTATTTGAGAATCAAATTTTTTTAAATTCAACAGGGACAGCGGTGGGGCCAAAAGAAAGTTTAGGTCCATTAGGCGCTAGTTTTGATATAAAGTATGACGATTTGCATTGTGGTGAAGATTCCTGGGAATCTGCAGAAAGAAGACTTATGGTCGATTCCATTGACTCTTGTCTCCAAAAGGTGAACTTATCAAATGATGATATCGATTTTTTCCTAGGTGGCGATTTATTAAATCAAAATGTGACGACAAATTATGCTGCTAGGCATCATCAAATTCCACTCATTTGTATGTTCGGTGCTTGTTCAACTTCAATGGAATCACTTGCTGTTGGCTCAGCACTTGTTGATGGTGGGTTTGCAAACAGAATCCTAGCATCGACGAGTAGTCATAATGCAACGGCTGAAAGGCAATTCCGTTATCCAACTGAATATGGCGGACAAAAACCGGATACAGCAACTTTTACGGCAACAGGGGGTGGTACCGCATTAGTGAGTAAAGAGAAGGGACCGATTCGGATTACGTCAGCAACGATCGGAAAAGTAGTCGATTTAGGAATGACTAATCCATTTGACCTTGGCTCAGCGATGGCACCCGCAGCAGCAGACACCATCACCCGACATTTTCAGGATTTAAATATTAATCCTGATGAATATGACTTGATTGCAACGGGTGACCTCTCAGGTATAGGTAGTCCGATTGTAAAAGAAATGGTAAAAGAAGAAGGCTATGATTTGGGAAACAAACATAATGATTGTGGGCTGATGCTTTATCACTCAGACCAAGAGGTATTTGCAGGCGGAAGTGGCTGTGCTTGTTCAGCAATTGTGACCTATGGTCATATTGTAAAAGAACTCATTAGCGGCAATCTAAACAAGGTTTTCATTGTTGCAACTGGTGCACTTCTAAGTCCAACGATGATTCAACAAAAGGAAACGATTCCTACAATCGCACATGGTGTCGTGTTGGAACGCGTTTAATTTCATTCAGAAGATCTTTATAAAATGGTGGGATGAATGTATCAGCAGTATAAAATTCGGTAAGGCTTCAAACCTAGCTGTATAAAATTAAAGCCTCTGGCAGATGCCTCGATTTTTAAAAGGAAAATTTTCGAGCCCAGCAAGATCAAAGACTAAAGACGCCACATCCTGTGGCAACGTCTTCATGACCCAGGCCTAAAAATCGAGCGCATACGCCAAAGCGCATTTGATGGTGGTGAGTAAGAAATGGAATATTTTTATGCATTTTTAGTCGGTGGTGCAATATGTGTAGTCGGTCAGCTTTTACTTGATTTTGTCAAATTAACACCTGCACATGTGATGAGTGTTTTTGTTGTAGCAGGGACAATTTTGGATGGGTTTGATTTGTACGATAATTTAATCGAGTTTGCAGGTGCTGGGGCGACTGTTCCAATCACAAGCTTCGGTCATTCACTTTTACATGGTGCAATGCAGAGTGCAGAGGATCATGGATTTATTGGCATCGCGATGGGGATTTTTGAATTGACTTCTGCGGGCATATCCTCAGCGATACTGTTCTCTTTCTTAGTTGCACTGATTTTCAGAGCGAAAGGATAGAATTTATGGACGAAGCCAGAAGAAAAGTGATTTTAGTAACAGATGGTGATGAATATGCACAAAAGACATTAGAATATATCTCAAAAGAGGTTGGGGGACGTTGTATTTCTAAATCACAAGGAAACCCAACAACTTTAACGGGAAAAGAAATGGTGGATTACATTCTAGAAACCCCTCACGATCCTGTATTTGTCATGTTTGATGATAGTGGATTTTTAGGTGAGGGAGCGGGTGAACTAGCATTGAAATATGTTGCAAAGCATCCCAGACTAGAGGTGTTAGGGGTTATTGCTGTTGCATCAAAAACCCACCAAATCGAATGGGCAAAGGTTGATATTAGTATCGACCGGGACGGTAACCTAACGGAATACGGTGTCGATAAAAGCGGTCTAACTGAATATGATATTGGTCGAATAAATGGAGATACAGTGTATTGTTTAGATGAACTAGATGTTCCAATCATTGTAGGTATTGGAGACATTGGAAAAATGGCACGTAAAGATGATCTTAAAATTGGTGCTCCTATTACAAGAAAAGCTGTGGATCTAATACTCGAAAGGAGTGGTTATGATCGGAAAGGAAAAGAATACGAAGAAGACTCCAATCTCTCCTGATATCGCCCAAAATGATAAATATTTTGAATCCCGTATCGGGTTAGGTGTGGGAAATTTTGATGTTGGAGTAAGAAGAATAACGATTTTAAATAAAGCGGTTCATGTTTATTATTTAAATGGCCTTTGTGATACTGCATTTATTGTCGAAATTTTAGAGGCTTTAGTAAATATCAATGATAATGAAAAGGCAACCTCTCAGACATTTGAAATCATCGAGAATCGAATTGTTCATCAACAGGTTAGCACGATTAAAAATTTAGACGAAGCAGTCGACAATATCCTTTCAGGACTTATCCTCTTTTTAGTGGAAGGGGAAGATTCGGGATTAGCCGTTGATGTACGAAGCTATCCAGGAAGAACACCGCAAGAACCAGATACCGAAAAAGTAATCCGGGGTGCTCGAGATGGATATGTGGAAAACATTATTGTGAATTGTGCATTGACAAGAAGAAGAATACGTGATGAAAGGCTCCGCAATGAGATTATGCAGGTCGGTGAGAGATCAAAAACAGATATTTGTGTCTCTTATATTCAGGATGTGGCTGACCCAAATTTGGTAAAGATTATAAAAAAGGAATTAAGTAAGATTGATGTCGATGGCCTAACAATGGCTGATAAAACAATTGAAGAATTCATCGTACATCAAGGTTTTAATCCATATCCTTTGGTCAGGTATACAGAGCGCCCTGATGTTGCTGCAAACCATTTACTTGAGGGACATGTTATCATAATGGTTGATACTTCACCAAGTGTAATCATAACTCCTACTACGATGTTCCATCATGTGCAGCATGCCGAAGAATATCGCCAAGCACCTTTAGTAGGAACCTTACTAAGATGGACAAGATTTATCGGAATTATTGCTTCCATCTTTCTGTTACCGCTCTGGTTTTTATTAGTTTTAGAACCGGATATGATCCCAAAGGTAATTGAGTATATTGGTCCGAATGAAAAATCAAACATCCCAATTGTAGTCCAAATTTTCATTGCGGATATGGGAATTGAATTTTTAAGGATGGCTGCTATACATACGCCAACGCCATTATCAACTGCGATGGGTTTAATAGCGGCAGCGTTAATAGGTCAAATTGCGATCGATGTTGGGTTGTTTGGACCTGAAGTGATACTTTATGTAGCAATTGCGGCAGTTGGTACTTTTGCAACGCCAAGCTATGAATTGAGTGCGGCTAATAAGATAGCACGACTATTTTTATTAGTACTAGTCGCTATTTTTAAGGTGCCAGGATTTGTTATTGGTTGTACACTCTATTTCTTGTTCTTAGCAAATATTAGATCCCTAAATACACCGTATTTATGGCCATTTCTACCGTTTAATGGAAAGGCGCTCCTACAAATTGTCATTCGGACTTCTGTACCTGGAGCAAAGTTAAGACCAAGTATCGTACACCCTCAAAAACCTTTCAAACAATAGTTGCACCATATAAAACGTTGTGTTAATCTATTTTTCATAGCACAGCGTTAAAGTAAGTAATGACAGCTGATGACTATTAGTGATTGGCTGTCATTTTTTCTTTTAAATGACGGGGCACTCTGATGAGTATCTTTGAAGGAATGAGGGGAATTTAATGTTTTTGCACGGAACTAGCAAAGTAAATGAAAAAAACCACCTAGAAATTGGTGGGGTAGATACTGTAGAATTAGCAAAACAATATGGCACACCTTTGTATGTGTATGATGTAGCACTAATCAGAGAACGTGCTAGAAGCTTTCGCGAAACATTTAAACGATTAAATATTCCTGCACAGGTTGCATATGCAAGTAAAGCCTTTTCAACGATCGCAATGGTTCAGCTTGCCCATGAGGAAGGGCTTTCCCTTGATGTCGTTTCTGGGGGAGAATTATTTACTGCTTTACAAGCAGGTTTTCCAGTGGAACGAATTCACTTTCATGGAAATAATAAAAGCCATGAAGAACTAGACATGGCTGTTAAAAATAAAATTGGCTGTATTGTTGTTGATAATTTTTATGAACTTTCTTTATTGGAGCAAGTTTGTATTGAAAATAAGTCAACAATGCAGATTTTATTACGTGTAACTCCGGGTGTTGAAGCACATACCCATGATTATATTACAACTGGACAAGAGGATTCTAAATTTGGATTTGGACTTGAAAATGGTCAGGCAGACGAGGCGGTCGAGCAGGCCCTACATTCTGATTACTTAGAGTTATTAGGAATCCATTCTCATATTGGTTCGCAAATATTTGAAACTACAGGATTTTTAGTGGCTGCTGGTAAAATGTTTGCAAAACTTAAAGATTGGAAGGACCGCTTTGGATTTGCACCTAAAGTTTTAAATCTTGGCGGAGGCTTTGGAATTCGCTACACCGAAGAAGATCATCCACTTCCAGTGTCAAAGTATGTAGAAGCGATTATTGGGGAAGTAAAAAAGTATGCTGATGAATTATCAATTGACATTCCCGAAATTTGGATTGAGCCAGGTCGATCAATTGTAGGTGATGCTGGAACAACGATTTATTCCGTTGGTTCTCGAAAGGAAGTACCTAACATTCGACAATATCTTGCGATTGATGGGGGCATGTCAGATAATATTAGACCAGCCTTATATCAAGCAAAATATGAAGCGGTCTTAGCGAATCGGGTGGAGGATGCTGTTGAAGAAACAGTTTCAATTGCCGGTAAATGCTGCGAATCCGGGGATATGCTTATTTGGGATTTGCCATTACCAAAAGCGAACTCTGATGATATGTTAGCCGTTTTCTGTACTGGTGCTTACGGATATGCGATGGCAAGTAATTATAACCGCATTCCAAGACCAGCAGTACTATTTGTAGAAAATGGAGAGGCGCAGCTTGTCGTTCAACGTGAAAGCTATGAAGACCTAGTGAGATTAGACATTCCATTAAAATCAAAAGTAGTTGAATAAAAAATAGAGCTCCAAGCACCTGTTAGTCGCCAGATGGTGCTAGGTGCTAGACAACGAAAAAGAAAACCTACGAAAAATTTTAACGGGTTTACTTTAGAGGCGCAAACCTTACATTATACAAGACATAGCAAAACGCACTTGAATTCACATTATAATTCAAAGTGCGTTTTTTATTGATTTTTCAATTTTAATTGCTTACCTTTTCCTTAATTCAAGTAAATCACAGGGTATGAAATATTAGTGGGTGTGTGAATTTTTTGTGATTAGTAATGTGGATCTTAATGGAGTAACTAGTGATATATTTTTCCATTTAGACGGCAGAATAGAGCTTGTTTCGATGTGTTTAAGCGGAGATTTTCCGATTAAGCAAAGCAAAATCGCCCAACTTTACGTTTTTTAAGTCAATAGGCGGAATTTTTCCGTTTATTTAATATATTTTTAGTTCTATTTACTAAATAAGCGAAATTTCTTCGCTTATTTATTAAACACGCTTTAGCATCTGGTGAACTTGTTAAACTTATGGGTGGTATCGTAATAAAGAATATTTTTATAAAGGCATAGAGATATATTTGCATCTCAAAGCCTTTTGACTGTGAAATTTACTTTGAATATCCTATGAAGTTTATGTGATTTGTTATCTGATTCGGTCTGTGCTTTACCGTTTGGCACCTCACATGAAATCCCACGAAAAATTCTGACGGGTTCCGATAAGGTAGAATAACATTTTAATAATAAAGGCTCTTTTCTAAAAGATTGTTGCTTTTGTCAAAGGTGTGTTCGATTATTGATCAAGACATTCACTTTTTTGTGTCATTCAAGCAGGAAAATTGTGTAGTTATTTGGAATATTATGTTAATGTTGATTTATGATAAGTTAGAGAAACAATTAATATAAAAGGGGAAAATTAGATGAGTCTTATTGTTATGTTACCAGAAATATTTTTAATGATAGGTCTGTATTTTATTACGATAGGATTGTGGAAACTAAGAGAAGGTGTAGATAGAAAGAAATATGTTACATATATGTTCACTGGTTTTGTTCTAATATTGGTCGTTCCTAAATTGTTTAGTATGCTATTGATGGTGTTTTCAAACTAAAGTAGCAAGTTCTTAAAGAAGTAG
>NZ_JBALOX010000174.1:0-8548 GCF_036965165.1 Bacillus sp. JJ1521
AAGTGGCGTTCTTAGTCCTTGATCAATAGTTAAAAATCCTTCAAAATTGGTTTATTCCACCTTTACTCAGGAGATAATAGCAGATAGTAGTCTACTGAGAGCAGGAGGAATAATATGAGTTGGACAGGTATAGTTTTATTCGTACAGCTATTCTTTGGAGTGATCATCGGGCTTTATTTTTGGAATCTCCTTAAAAACCAGCGAACTCAAAAGGTATCTATAGATAAAGAGTCTAGAAAAGAAATGGAGCAACTTCGGAAGATGAGGTCTATTTCCTTAACAGAACCTCTAGCTGAGCGAGTACGACCAACTAGTTTTTCAGATATCGTTGGCCAGGAGGATGGCATAAAGTCATTAAAGGCCGCACTATGTGGACCAAATCCCCAGCATGTCATCATTTACGGACCACCGGGCGTAGGGAAAACAGCAGCAGCTAGGCTCGTGATGGAAGAAGCAAAACGAAATTCAAAGTCACCATTTAAGCAGTCGGCTGTTTTTGTAGAACTAGATGCAACAACCGCAAGATTCGATGAACGTGGAATTGCCGACCCTTTAATTGGCTCTGTTCATGATCCGATTTATCAAGGTGCAGGTGCGATGGGCCAAGCAGGAATTCCTCAGCCAAAGCCTGGAGCAGTGACACATGCTCATGGCGGAGTATTATTTATTGATGAAATTGGTGAGCTTCATCCGATTCAAATGAATAAAATGCTTAAAGTATTAGAGGACCGTAAAGTATTTCTTGAAAGTGCATATTACAGTGAGGAAAATACGCAAATCCCAACACATATACATGATATTTTTAAAAATGGATTACCAGCTGATTTTCGGATGATAGGTGCCACAACAAGAACACCAAGCGAACTTCCACCAGCTATTCGATCACGTTGTCTTGAGGTGTTTTTCCGTGAATTGGATCAGGATGAATTAGCAGTTGTAACAAGAAAGGCGCTCGATAAAGTGAGGATGCAAGCAACAGAGAAAGGCATAGCTACACTTGCTTCCTACGCGCGCAATGGACGTGAAGTCGTCAACATGGTTCAAATCGCAGCGGGAATCGCTATTTCGGAGGAACGTGATTTTATAAGGGACGAAGATATTGAATGGGTCCTTCATTCCAGCCAGTTAACACCACGCTATGATAAAAAGATTTATCCAAGTGCCAGAGTAGGTCTTGTAAACGGCTTAGCGGTATATGGACCCAATACGGGCGCACTGTTAGAAATTGAGGTAACTGTTATTCCTGCCGCTAAAGATAAAGGAACGATAAATATAACGGGTATTGTAGAGGAAGAAAGTATTGGGGACCGTGGAAAATCAGTGCGAAGAAAAAGTATGGCGAAGGGCTCGATTGAAAATGTGATTACTGTACTTCGTTCTATGGGCGTTCCTGCACATGATTATGATATCCATGTTAATTTCCCTGGTGGAATTCCTATTGACGGACCATCTGCGGGGATTGCAATGGCAACAGGTATTTATTCGGCAATTCATAAGTTCCCAGTTGACCATAAGGTTGCTATGACAGGTGAAATCAGTATTCATGGGAATGTAAAACCAATCGGTGGTGTTGTACCGAAAATAAAGGCAGCAAAACAGGCAGGAGCGAATAAGGTCATTATTCCTGAAGAGAATATGCAGTCCATTTTAAAGGAAATTGAAGGGATTGAAATTATTCCGGTTACCAACCTTGAAGAGGTCTTTAAAATCGCAATTGAAACACCAGAGCGCGGGAAGCAATCCAAACAATCAATCATTCCGGCTTCAACCAATTATACAAAAACAGAGTCAGTTTAAAATAGAAAGACTTCGACATACTAAAAAGGAGCGTCGAAGTCTTTTTTCTATTTTCTTAAAGAAAAAACCGCTAAAATAGACACTAGCTTTCAAATAAGATAAAATTTACATTTAAGGACTATATTCAATTTTGAGGTGTTTGACAATGACAAGAAAAAAAGAAATCATTGTTCCTCTTTTACCACTTCGCGGATTGCTTGTCTATCCTACGATGGTGTTGCATCTAGACGTTGGGCGTGACAAATCGGTGCAAGCATTGGAAAAAGCAATGGTAGAAGACCATATCATTTTTTTAACTACCCAAAAAGATGTCGCTATTGACGATCCTACAAAGGATGATATTTATAACATAGGAACATTAACGCAAGTAAAACAAATGCTCAAGCTTCCAAATGGCACAATACGTGTATTAGTTGAAGGGCTTTACCGTGCAGAAATAAAAGAGATCTATGACAACGATAGCTATTATTCTGTGAAAGTAAAAACATTTGAAGAAGATGAGACAAAGGATGTTGAAGCAGAAGCGCTCATGCGAATGATGCTTGAGTATTTCGAACAATACATAAAGCTTTCAAAGAAAATTTCAACTGAAACATACACATCTGTTACTGATATTGAGGAACCAGGGAGAATGGCAGATATTATCGCCTCTCATATTCCGCTTAAGCTTCAAGAAAAGCAGGATATTCTTGAAACGATTGATGTTCGTGAAAGAATGAATAAAGTGATCACGATCATAAATAATGAAAAAGAAGTTCTAAGTCTTGAAAAGAAGATTGGTCAACGTGTGAAGCGTTCGATGGAAAGAACTCAAAAGGAATACTATCTTCGCGAGCAAATGAAGGCCATCCAAAAGGAATTAGGGGATAAAGAAGGTAAAACGGGTGAAGTATCCACCCTCAAAGAAAAAATAGAAGCTGCAGGGATGCCTGAGCATGTTAAGGAAGTAGCATTAAAGGAACTAGACCGTTATGAAAAAATTCCGCAAACCTCTGCAGAAAGTGCAGTGATTCGGAATTATATTGAATGGCTTTTAGCATTGCCATGGACAAAAGCCACCGAAGATCGTCTAGATATTCATCGTGCAGAAGAAATTCTCGAAAAAGACCATTTTGGACTAGAAAAGGTCAAAGAAAGAGTTCTTGAATACTTAGCAGTTCAACAGTTAACCAATTCCTTAAAGGGACCTATTTTATGTTTAGCTGGACCTCCTGGGGTTGGTAAAACATCTTTAGCTAAATCAGTGGCAAAATCACTTGGTCGAAACTTTGTTCGTGTTTCGCTCGGTGGTGTTCGTGATGAATCCGAAATTCGAGGTCATCGTAGAACTTATGTCGGAGCAATGCCTGGTCGCATTATCCAAGGGATGAAAAAAGCAGGTACAATTAATCCAGTCTTTTTATTAGATGAAATTGATAAAATGTCAAATGACTTTAGAGGAGATCCATCAGCAGCGATGCTTGAAGTATTAGACCCTGAACAAAACTTCAACTTCAGTGATCATTTTATTGAAGAACCTTATGATTTATCAAAGGTTATGTTTATTGCGACGGCAAATAATTTGGCTACAATTCCTGGACCACTTCGTGATCGTATGGAAATTATCACAATCGCGGGTTACACGGAGCTTGAAAAGGTCCATATTGCCAAAGATCATTTATTGCCAAAACAGCTTGAAGAACATGGGTTAACAAAAGGGAAATTACAAATACGAGAAGATGCTCTTTTAAATATTATTCGCTATTACACGAGAGAGGCCGGTGTTCGTGGACTTGAGCGTCAAATTGCGAAAGTCTGTCGTAAGGTTGCTAAAATTATTGTGTCAGGTGAAAAGAAACGCGTTATCATAACCGATAAAAATGTTGTTGAATTTTTAGGCAAACAGGTATTCCGCTATGGTCAAGCAGAAATCGAGGATCAAGTGGGTGTAGCTACTGGGCTAGCCTATACAGTATTCGGTGGAGATACACTTTCAATCGAGGTTTCCTTAGCACCAGGTAAAGGAAAGCTTGTCCTTACTGGGAAGCTTGGCGATGTTATGAAGGAATCTGCTCAAGCAGCCTTTAGTTACATTCGATCTAAAGCACAAGAATTAAAAATTGATCCAGATTTTAATGAGAAAAATGATATCCATATTCACGTTCCAGAAGGTGCTGTTCCAAAGGATGGGCCATCAGCAGGGATTACAATCGCAACTGCACTTATTTCCGCTTTAACGGGAAGGGCTGTTCGCAAGGAAGTTGGAATGACGGGTGAGATTACGTTAAGAGGACGTGTTCTGCCAATTGGTGGCTTGAAGGAAAAATCACTCAGCGCCCATCGTGCCGGCTTAACGAAAATCCTATTTCCAAAGGAAAACGAAAAGGACCTTGAGGATATCCCTGAGAGCGTAAGAGATGATGTGGAATTTGTTCCGGTTTCCCATTTAGATGAAGTCTTAAAACATGCGTTAGTAGAGGAGAAAAAATGAAAGTTACTAGTGCAGATATCGTAATAAGTGCTGTTAGACCGGAACAATATCCTGAAGGAGATTTACCTGAATTTGCAATGGCAGGTCGTTCGAATGTTGGAAAATCATCGTTTATTAATAAAATGCTTAATCGTAAAGCACTGGCTCGTACGTCATCAAAGCCTGGTAAAACGCAAACCTTAAACTTTTTCCTAATCAATGAACTTTTGTATTTTGTGGATGTACCAGGTTATGGGTATGCCAAGGTGTCTAAGAAGGAAAGAGAAGCATGGGGGAAAATGATCGAGACGTATTTAACAACGCGTGAACCACTTAAAGCAGTTGTTCTCATTGTTGATTTACGCCATCCCCCAACCAATGATGATGTGCTTATGTATGATTTTGCAAAGCATTATGAAATACCAGTTGTCGTGATTGCGACTAAGGCAGATAAAATTCCAAAAGGAAAATGGGATAAACATCTGAAGGTGGTTCGCGAGACGCTTGAGCTTGATCCAGGGGATCATCTCATCAAATTTTCATCAGAAACGGGTTTAGGAAAGGATGAAGCCTGGACCGTCTTACAATCGTATATGAAAAAAGAAAACAGCTAAAGCATCCGCTTTAGCTGTTTTTTATCCTTCTTGCTACTAGCCTGGTATAATTTACTTTTTCTTAATGAATAATAAATAAAAGCCAATCCCTACGAGGAGAAGGGGCCAATAATTAAGAATGAATGAAAACCCACCTTTTAAAAATCCTAGCCAGCTCATGAATTGGCCATAATTCAAAAACAGTAATGATATTAATAAAAGAACGACGCTATGGAATAGTCCATTTTTCGTCTTAAAATATGTAAATAGCATTCCAAGACCAACGATGAATAATAAAGTACCAGGCTGCTTTGACCAGAATCCAAGTTGATTGATACCATGAAAATGAAATCCAAAGCCAACTAGAATGACACCAGGTAAGATACTATTTGGATTGTTTTCAACATACGCCTGTACAAGAAAAGCAAGCCCAACAATGATGACGAGTGTTTGCCACGAAAAGAAGTTAGTAAATACTGGTATGCCCAATTGTTGAAGTAAAAGATAGAATCCAAATCCGACAAGGATGATACCAGAAAAGAGATTATTTTTTTTCATATAGTCCCCCATGCTAGTTACTTGATTTAACAATGCTTTTTTGTTAATGTAACGATTGAAGTCAAGACAAACTTATTTATAAGTATAAAACGCATTTATATGTACATATTATTCTAAATTTATATTAGCATAGGTTGTCAAAAACTGTTCACACATTTTTCGACAATCGCTCACATCGTACATGGTATAATAGTAATAGTTTTTTGAACGAAATTCATATCATTAATAAAAAGTTGGGGTGAAAGATTATGCATACAATTATGGTCGGACTAAATTATAAAACAGCCCCTGTTGAAATACGTGAAAAATTAACTTTTGATTCGGAAAGCATTGTACAAGCAATGAAGGAATTAAAAGGTAAAAAAAGCATTTTAGAAAACATAATTGTTTCAACTTGTAACCGAACAGAAATATATGCTGTTGTCGACCAATTGCATACAGGACGTTATTATATTAAAGATTTCCTTTCACAGTGGTTTGGAATTGATAAAGATGAATTTACACCGTATTTGAATATCTTTGAAGAAGAAGGTGCCGTCGATCACCTGTTTCATGTTACAAGCGGGTTGAATTCGATGGTTGTTGGTGAAACGCAAATCCTTGGACAAGTACGTTCAAGCTTTCTAGCTGCACAAGACCAAGGTACATCAGGAACTGTTTTTAACCACCTTTTTAAACAATCGATAACACTAGCAAAACGTGCACATTCTGAAACGGAAATTGGTTCAAACGCTGTTTCAGTAAGTTATGCTGCTGTTGAACTTGCGAAAAAGATTTTTGGTGATCTTTCGAATAAAAATGTCCTCATTCTAGGTGCTGGAAAGATGGGCGAATTGGCTGCGCAAAACCTACATGGTTCTGGTGTGGGAAAAGTAACTGTCATGAATCGTACCTTAGAAAAGGCACAAAGCCTTGCTGACAAGTTCCAAGGAGAAGCAAGAGCAATCGAGGAACTTCAATGTGCCTTAGTTGAGGCTGATATCATGATTAGTTCGACAGGTGCGAAAGGTTATGTTGTCACAAAAGAAATGATGCAAGATGTTGAAAGGATGAGAAAGGGTCGTCCTTTATTTATGGTTGATATTGCAGTACCAAGAGACTTAGATCCAGGTCTTGCCGATTTAGAAAGCGTCTTTTTATATGATATCGATGATTTAGAAGGAATCGTGGAAGCCAATCTTCAGGAGCGTAAAGTAGCGGCTGAAGAAATTGAACTCATGATTGAAAATGAAATTGTTGAATTCAAGAATTGGTTGAATACTTTAGGTGTTGTACCAGTGATTTCAGCGTTACGCAATAAGGCCTTAGCCATTCAAGCTGAAACAATGGAGAGCATTGAACGCAAAATGCCTAACCTTTCTGATCGTGAGAGAAAAGTCTTGAACAAACATACTAAGAGTATCATAAATCAGCTGTTACGGGACCCTATTTTACAAGCAAAGGAACTTGCTGCACAGCCTAACGCTGAGGAATCTCTTGGATTATTTATGAAGATTTTTGATATTGAAGAAGCGGTTGTTTCTGAGATAGGGATGCAGAAGGAAAAGGGCAATTTGAACAGGGTAGCAGTAAACAGACAGCAGCCTTCTCTACATTCATAATGAGGGGTAAATCGATATGGTAGAGATGAATGTAACGAGATTACATGAGTTTACCGTAATTCTCTATGCTTTAAGTGTCCTACTTTATTTTATAGACTTTCTTCATAATAACCGGAAGGTGAATAAGTTTGCCTTCTGGTTACTTGCATTTGTATGGATCATTCAATCAATCTTTCTGTTGACGCGAATGCTGAATACAGGTAGATTGCCGATCTTGTCCATGTTTGAAGGACTCTATTTTTATGCATGGGTGTTGATTACACTCTCTTTAATTTTAAACAAGTTTTTAAGAGTTGATTTCATTGTTTTTTTTACAAATTTATTAGGTTTTTTCATGATGGCATTACATACATTTGCACCAGGTCAGCACGGTTCGAGTGCGCTTGAAAGTCAGCTATTTTCAGAGTTACTCATGATTCATATTTCGATGGCAATTCTTTCGTATGGGGCATTTTCAATATCTTTTGTTTTTTCAATCCTTTACTTAATCCAATATAATTTGTTGAAACAAAAAAAATGGGGAAAACGACTACTAAGACTTGATGATTTATCAAAGCTTGATTATATGTCTTATGTATTGAATCTTATTGGGGTGCCCATGCTTTTATTGGCGCTTATTTTAGGAGTGTTATGGGCCTATATTAAGGTAGAGAATTTTTATTTTTACGATGCGAAGGTGTTAGGTTCCTTTTTTGTTTTGGTTATCTATCTATTTTTTCTATATAAAAGGGTTGTCCAAAAGCTCCAAGGAAAAACAATTGCCTACTGGAATATAGGAGCATTTTTACTTTTACTTGTTAATTTCTTTTTATTCGGAAGCTTATCGAATTTTCATTTTTGGCTTACATAGACAGGAGGAGCATTTATGAGAAAAATTATTGTCGGTTCTCGAAGAAGTAAATTGGCGATTACACAAACAAACTGGGTGATCGAGCAGCTTAAGAATCTAGGTTTACCTTATGAGTTTGAGGTAAAGGAAATCGTTACAAAAGGTGATAAAATTCTCGACGTTACTTTATCAAAGGTTGGCGGCAAAGGCCTGTTCGTAAAAGAAATTGAACAAGCCTTATATGATAAGGAAATTGATATGGCTGTTCACAGTATGAAGGATATGCCTGCTTTGTTACCTGAAGGACTTGTTATTGGATGTGTACCGAAGCGCGAAGACCACCGTGATGTCATCATCTCAAAGGAAAATATATCATTTGAAAAGCTTCCTAGTGGGGCAATTGTTGGAACAAGCAGCTTACGTAGAAGTGCACAGCTCCTGGCAAAAAGAAATGATATCGAAATTAAATGGATTCGCGGAAACATCGATACAAGACTTTCAAAGCTAGAAACTGAAGACTATGATGCGATCGTATTGGCTGCGGCAGGCTTAAAGCGTCTGGGATGGTCTGATAATGTAGTATCGGAATTTGTGGAGCCTGAAGTTTGTCTACCTGCAGTTGGTCAAGGTGCTCTAGCAATTGAATGCCGCGAAGACGATGCTGATATTTTACTTTTATTATCAAAATTAAATGATGAATATACACAAAAGACGGTTGAAG
>NZ_JBALOX010000174.1:8587-14993 GCF_036965165.1 Bacillus sp. JJ1521
GAAGGTGGCTGCCAGATTCCGATTGCGGCATATGCAACAATGTCAGATGATAAGGAAATTGCCTTAACAGCGTTGGTCGGCTCCCCTGATGGTAAAATCATATACAAAGAACAAGTTTATGGAAACAATCCTATTGAAGTGGGAAATGAAGCAGCGAAAAAATTAACAGACCTTGGTGCAAAGGATTTAATTGACCAAGTGAAAGAGGAGCTTAACCAGTAATGGAAGGCGAACAACCTCTTTTTGGAAAAATGATCTTAAATACTAGAGGTAAAAGTGGGGCTGCTGAATTTTCGAAGAGAATCCGAGCAGCCGGTGGAACTTCAATTGAAATCCCATTGCTAACGTTCCAAAAACCAAAAGACTCAAGTTTTATTGAATCTACAATAAAGAATTTACACACTTATGAATGGCTGATTTTTACGAGTAAAAATGGTGTTGATTACTTTTTTGATTATTATGATCAGGTTGTGGAAAAAGATAATCAAAAAATTCCAATGCCTAAAATAGCGGTTGTAGGTACAAAAACAGAGAAGGCATTGTTGGTTAAGGGGTATAAGCCTGAGTTGGTTCCAGATGAATTTATCGCAGAAGGTTTGTTCGAAAGTTTACAACCTTATGTAAAGAAGGGTGTCCGTTTTTTATTAGCCCGAGGCAATTTATCCCGTTCTTATTTAGTCGATGAACTAACGAAGCAAGGTGCTTTTGCTACCGATTTAATTGTCTATGAAACAGCTGGTGATTCCCATGAAAAGGAACGTTTACTAGAGCTATTACAAGCAAAAAAAATTGATATTATAACCTTTACCAGTCCATCAACAGTGAAGCAATTCTATAAAATGGTGGAACAAACTGAGTGGGAAGATTGGACAAAGGATGTCATTATTGCTTGTATTGGACCGGAAACAAGAAAAGCGGCCGAGCAATTACATATCCCAATTCATATTTGTCCTAAGAATTACACGACTGACCATTTACTGACTGAAATCATTGATTTTTTACAAACGTAAGGAGGAGAATAAGAGATGGAGAAATTACAATTTGCAAGACATCGGAGATTACGTCAATCTGCAAACATGAGAGCATTAGTACGTGAAACACATTTACATACTGATGATTTAATTTACCCATTATTCATTATGGAAGGGGAAAATAAAAAAATAGAAGTTTCCTCGATGCCTGGTGTCTATAATATTTCACTTGATTTACTCCAACAAGAGTTAGATGAAATTGTAGAGTTAGGAATTAAATCAGTAATTTTGTTTGGTGTGCCTATTGAAAAAGATGAGGTCGGTACAGGGGCCTATCATGATCACGGTATTGTTCAAGAAGCGACTCGAATTACAAAGGAAAAACATCCAGAGTTAATTGTCATTGCAGATACTTGTCTTTGTGAATATACATCACATGGGCACTGTGGAGTTATTGAGAACGGACAAGTACTTAATGATCCGTCGCTTGAATTATTAGCGAAAACAGCAGTAAGCCAAGCAAAAGCGGGTGCAGATATTATTGCACCATCTAATATGATGGATGGATTTGTGACTGCTATTCGTCATGGCTTAGATGAAGCCGGCTTTGAGAATGTTCCAATTATGTCTTATGCAGTAAAGTATTCATCTGCATTCTATGGCCCATTCCGAGATGCAGCCGGGAGTGCACCTTCCTTCGGTGACCGTAAAACCTATCAAATGGACTATGCAAACCGCTTAGAAGCAATGCGTGAAGCTGAATCTGATATTGAAGAAGGTGCAGATTTCCTAATCGTAAAACCAGCATTGTCATACTTAGATATCGTTCGCGATGTTAAAAACAATTTTAATGCACCAGTAGTTGCTTATAACGTAAGTGGTGAATATTCCATGATCAAAGCAGCATCCCAAAATGGCTGGATCAATGAAAAAGAGATTGTTTTGGAAATGCTAACAGGAATGAAACGTGCAGGAGCGGATCTAATCATTACGTATCATTCAAAAGATGTTGCTCGTTGGTTAAAACAAAACTAATTTAGTTCCTGTCCCTCATTAAACTGGGGGCAGGACCAATAAAAGAAAGGGGTTACGAAGATGAGAAGTTATGAAAAGTCAAAAGCGGCATTTTCAGAGGCTGTACATCTAATGCCGGGTGGGGTAAATAGTCCAGTTCGTGCTTTCAAATCTGTAAACATGGATCCAATCTTCATGGAGCGCGGGAAGGGATCTAAAATATATGATATCGATGGAAATGAATACATAGATTACGTCCTATCATGGGGACCGCTTATCCACGGCCATGCAAATGATCAAGTTGTTGAAGCCCTTAAAAAAACAACAGAATTGGGAACAAGCTTTGGAGCTCCGACCTTATCTGAAAATAAGCTTGCTAAGCTTGTAATTGAGAGAGTCCCATCAATTGAAATCGTCCGTATGGTGAATTCTGGAACAGAAGCAACAATGAGTGCTTTGCGTTTAGCCCGGGGTTATACAGGCCGTAATAAGATTTTGAAATTTGAAGGCTGTTATCATGGACATGGGGATTCATTATTGATTAAAGCAGGCTCAGGTGTTGCTACCCTTGGTCTACCTGATAGTCCAGGAGTTCCGGAAGGCATTGCCAAAAATACAATTACGGTTCCTTATAATGATTTAGAGGCAGTAAAATTCGCATTTGAACAGTTTGGAGAAGATATTGCTGGCGTGATTGTGGAGCCAGTCGCAGGAAATATGGGTGTTGTTCCACCACAGCCTGGATTCCTTGAAGGTCTTCGTGAGATTACAACAAAGCATGGAACATTGTTAATATTTGATGAAGTTATGACAGGTTTCCGTGTTGATTATAATTGTGCACAAGGCTATTTTGGTGTCACTCCTGATATCACTTGTCTTGGTAAAGTAATCGGTGGTGGTCTACCTGTAGGGGCATATGGTGGACGTGCAGACATCATGGAAAAAATCGCACCTGCTGGACCAATCTATCAAGCAGGAACACTTTCTGGTAACCCATTAGCAATGGCTGCTGGCTATGAGACCTTGTCACAGCTAAAACCGGAAGACTACACAGAATTTAAAAAGAAGGCTGATCGACTGGAAGTAGGACTTACAAAGGCAGCTGAAAAATATGACATCCCACATTGTATTAACCGTGCGGGATCAATGATTGGCTTTTTCTTTACAAATGAAAAGGTAATTAACTATGATGTTGCAAAAACATCGAATTTAGAGTATTTTGCATCATATTACCGTGAAATGGCAAATGAAGGAGTATTCCTTCCACCATCTCAATTTGAAGGACTTTTCCTATCAACAGCTCATTCTGAAGAAGATATCGAAAAAACAATTCAAGCGGCTGAAAAAGCATTTTCAAAACTAAAATAAGAAAAGGTATTAAGGCAGACCCAGGAATTTTCAACTGGGTCTGCCTTTTAACTTTATTCAGAAAACCCCAACCGAAATTAAGGAACTCAGACTAAGAACGTCACATCCTGTGACAACATCTGAGAGACCAACATCGTATTGACCCAAAGCCTCTGGTGGATGCCACGATTTTTAAAAGGAAATTTTACGAGCAGTAAGCTCAAAGACTAAATACGCCACATCCTGTGCAACGTCTTTATGACTCACTTCCTGTGGGCCAAAAAATCGGGAGCAAATACGCCAAGGCGCATTTGATTTTGAACTACTTCTTTAAGAACTTATCATAAATCACTTTAAACTAACATAAAAATTGTAATGTCATAGTAAATCTATTTAGAAGGAGACTGAAAGGAGGAGTAGCTGATGTCATCTGAAAACTTACGATTTTCAGTAGAGGAATCAGTCTGGTTTCAAAAGGGACAGGAAGTCTCAGAGCTCATCTCAATATCACTTGACCCAGATATTATAATTCAAGAGCATGACCAATATGTGTCCATTCGCGGTGCATTACAGCTAACAGGTGAATATCGAATAGATGTAATCAATGCCGAAGAGGAAGAACGAGACTTTGCCTCGGTTCGACTTGTAAATGAGGTAATCACACGTGAGGATGGGATAAGCGAACTAAACCATCGCTTCCCTGTCGATATTACGATTCCGCAAGATCGCGTTAAAAGCTTAGATGATGTATATGTTTTGATTGAAACATTTGACTATGAAATTCCAAAGCGTGGCTGTTTACAAATCGTTGCTGATTTAGCGATTAGTGGTATCCAAGGTGTTACTCAAGCGCCAAAAGAAGTAACAGCTGCCCAAGAGGTTATCAAACAAGAAGAACAACCTCCCGTTGTGGCTGAACAACCTGCTGAAGAGGAACTAGAGCTTGTAAGAAGTAGTTCGTTTGAAGAGGAAGAAGAAGAATTTCAAGTTTTTGACGAAGAAAATAGTGAAGAGGTAGAAGAATTTCAAGTTATTTTCGAACAGAATCGTGAAGACCTTGAAGAGGTAGTACTGCAAAGAAAAGAGAAAGTAGTGCTACATAATGAGGGAGAGGAACAGAAAGTTATTGCTGTAAGTGAACAGCAAGAAGAAGAAGCTGATGCAGATCTTTTTGTTCCTTTTGAAGTGGAAGCTAGAAAAGAGGTATATCAAGAACAAGAGGAAATTGAAGTTGTCGAAGCGGTTGAAGAGGAAGAGGTTCAAGTCGTTTTAAAACCTTCAATCGAAGTGAAAGCAAGACATGATAATCAACTAACCTTTGGATCTGACCACCAAAATAGAAAAGGCTCAACTGCTGCTATTCAGGAAAAAGAAGTGGTTCATGAACATAGAGAAGAACAAACGGAAGATGCTAAACGAAGTGAAAATGATTTATTATTAACCAAAATATTTGGCAGAGATGAAGTGGAAGACCATACGACGATGAAAATCTGTATCGTTCAGCATGGAGATTCATTGGAAAAGATTTCACAGCGTTATGATATAAGCGTACAACAATTAGTACGGGTTAATTCACTAAATACCGATTCCGTCTCTGAAGGACAGCTATTATATATCCCTGTCCAAGCAAATCATTAATAATAATCGATAGGGTGAGGAGAAGCCTCGCCCTGTTTTCTTTAAAAATGTATGGAAAGAGAGTGATTGGCCCAATGAATAATAACGATGTAAGTAGTATCGGGCCCATCTTAAAAAAATACAACCTGCAGCCCTCATCATTAGAACAACTCGGGAAAGTCACAAAAATCGTTACTAACAAAGGAATCTATGCTCTAAAATCCATTTCACACAAAATCAATCCGTCATTCCCCACTTTCCTTCAACAATTATTTCAACAGGGTTACACAAGGGCCGTACCCATTTATCCAACCGTCGAAGGAAATTACCTTGTCTATCATAATCAAAAATTTTATTACTTAATGCCATGGTTGAAAAGCAATGCACCTGAGCACCGTGTAGTTCATTATCATGCCTTTTTCACAGAAATCGCAAGGATTCATCTAACAACGGCAAGAAAACAGCAAATTAACGATGAAAACGATATAACAGGACATTATGAAACAATCATCAAAAAATGGGAAGAACGAAATCAGTTTTTGGAAGGATTCGTTGAAAAAGCAGAGGCAAAATGGTATATGTCTCCATTTGAACTCCAGTTCTGTACGTATTTTTATGAAATTAGTCTAGCATCGTCATTTGCAAGAACCCAGCTCAATAAATGGCATGAATTAATGGTAGAGAAGAAGTCTTTTCGTACTGCCTTGACACTAAATAATTTATCGGATACCCATTTTTTATATGATGAAAGCGGAAAAGGGTATCTTTCGAATTTTGAGAGGGCAGGCTATGCGAATCCAACAAATGATTTAGTGAGTCTCTATTATCGGATCTTAAAGACCTATCCGACCCTATGTACAGATTGTCTTGAGTGGTTTGATTCCTATCAAAGCCGTTTTCCATTATTGGAAGAAGAATTTTATCTCTTTTTAAGTCATTTTACGTTTCCAGAACCTATCTATCGGTGTGTACGCAATTATACCGAACAAAAACATAAGAAATCCGAACGTGAGCATGTCCAAGTTTTACAACGTGCATACTGGCAAACGAAAAACATTGAATTTGTTTCCGTAAAACTACTAGAGGCAGAACAAAAGAGAAAAGAGCAGGAAGAAGAAGAAGAATCCCATACGGAGTGAAGTATGGGATTTTCTAAATCCAATCTAAGTGAATGCATACAATAAGGAAAATTAAGATGGCTAAAAAAAATACATCAATCGTGGTTGGAATAAAAATAGTCCGAACCGCTTGAACAACTGTAATCGGAATAATAAATTGTGCACAAAAATCCCGAGTTTGACGCAGCCATTGGGGATAGGAGTATTTTCTAAAACGACCTCTTTTCATGCTGATCTCTCCCTTCAAGGAATCCTATAACTAGAATATGCTTGGAAGAGCATAATAGTTCCATTCAGTTAAAATCAAATGCGCTTTAGCGTTTTGCGCTCGATTTTTAG
>NZ_JBALOX010000175.1:0-9595 GCF_036965165.1 Bacillus sp. JJ1521
AAACTTGATGTTATGTTCTTTAGCAGTATTAATAATGTTTTTTAAATCCTTTTGAGAGGGCTCATTTGTTGGTGATAAACCGGAAACACTTATTTGTTTAACACCATACCTTGACTCCCAATATCCGTAGGCTGAATGTGAAACTAAAATTTCTTTCTTTGAAGACTGATTAATAACACTCTCAAAATCTTGATCTAATGCCTGCAAGTTTTTAACTAGTTCATCAAAGTTTTTTTCAAAGTCTTCTTTAGCCTCTGGTTTTAATTCCTCAAGTGTATGAAGAATACTTTCAGCTAATTCCACAGCTTTTAAAGGATCTAACCAAACATGTGGATCAACGTCGCCATGATGATGGTGGTTGTCTTCTGTATCCGATTGACTTTCGGGATGCTCCTCAAGTTCTTCATGTTCCTCATGTTCTACATTAACACTATGACTGTGGCTTTCTTCAGAATTCGAATCAGAGTGATGGTCGTTGTGCTCTGTTTCAGTTTCTTCCTCACTTTGGTGAGCTTCTTCGTGTTCATCTTGTATATTAGATAATTCCATACTTTCTGTTGCCTTCACCAGTTGCACCTTTTCATTTTGTAATGTTTTATTGGCAGCATCAATGAAGCCTTCCACACCTGCACCAATATATATAAGAGCATCTGCTTCCGCAATCTCCACCATTTTTTTTTGAGTAGGTTCAAATGTATGAGCATCAGATCCTGGAGGAAATACACTTAAAACTTCTACATGTTCGCCCCCAATTTTTTCTGTAAAGTCCTGTAACGGAAATACCGTAGTAAAGATCTTAAGACGTTCAGATGTTGTGGTTGTGTTATTGGCCTCGTTTGAGATTGTTTTGTTTTCTGAAGCACACCCAAACAAGAATGTGGTTGTTAATATGACTAGTAACGCAAAAAAGTGTTTAGTTTTCATAATTTCCCCTCTCAATCATAATCATTCCGATTTAGTCCGCATAGTTGTATATATATATATCGTAATCATTCCGATTATGATGCCGAAAAAATTTAAATTTCATGTAGACTTGGAAGTGGATCTGATAAAGTACTCCAGTTCACCATCATTTCTTCGTCTGATAATAAACATCCATTTAAACTATCAGTAAGTTGTTCTTTTTCCATACCTATTCCTATTAAGACAAGCTCAGTTTTCCGATCTCCAAATATTGGATCCCAATCATTCAAAATTTCTGGTTCCTCGTCAAAGATCATCTCTCTATCATTTAATGGCAGAGATGCAATCCAATTTCCTACAGGCTGAAATGATAGGGATGGACCTGCTTGAGATAATAAAACGGCCTCATCATTTCTTGAAGCAAGCCAAATGAACCCCTTTGCACGAACAACTTCAACAGGCCAATCCTCTAACCAAGTCATGAGTCGCTCAGGATGAAATGGAATTCTACTCCTATAGACAAATGATGAAATACCATATTCTTCAGTTTCAGGAGTATGCTCTTCGTTTAATTCTTTAATCCATCCAGCCCCTACACTGGCTGATTCAAAGTCAAACAGTCCTGTATTCAATACCTTTTGAAGAGGGACATTTCCAAAACTTGAAAGTATGACTTCTGCTTCTGGATTTAATTTAGCGACTATTGCTTTAAGTTGAACCACTTCTTCGTGTTTAATTAAGTCAGTTTTATTCAATATTATGATGTTTGCAAATTCAATTTGATCAATTAATAAATCGACAATATCTCGACTATCTCCAGCACCTACTGCTTGTTTTCGATCAAGGAGGGTTTCACCACTAGAAAAGTCATGCCAGAAACGACTTGCATCAACTACTGTTACCATTGTATCTAATTTGCAAAGACTTGATAAATCAATACCGAGTTCTTCGTCAATATATGTGAAGGTTTGAGCTACTGGGATAGGTTCACTAATACCAGAAGATTCAATCAGTATGTAATCAATATCGCCTTGATTTACTAGGCGTTCAACTTCTATTATCAAATCCTCTCGGAGTGTGCAACAAATGCAGCCATTTTGCATTTCAACTAATTTTTCTTCTGTACGAGAAAAACCACCACTTTTTATTAAAGCTGCATCAACATTGATTTCGCTCATGTCGTTAACAATCACAGCGACACGTAGTCCTTGTCTGTTTTGTAAAACATGGTTTAGTAAAGTGGTTTTTCCTGAACCAAGGTATCCACTTAAAACTGTTACAGGTATTTCATTCATTTTTCAGCCTCCATTTTCGTTTTAAATCGTAATGATTTCGTTTTACTTAAACGATAATATAATAGAACGTCCATTTTTGCAAGTGAAAATTAATAGGAATAAAAAATAAATATTCAAACTATTATTTACAATAGTAGGAGGATTGTTTATCATAAAGCGGAATCATTCTAATTTAGATTGAATAAAAAACAGTTAGGTAATAAAGGGAGGTTTCATATGGTTCGAATTTTTAGAAGTAGCATTATTGAAACAACAGGAGTTATCATAATCCTTTTTGTGTTATTTTTACTTACGACAGACATAGGGGACTCCTATTCGACTGCAATCCCTGATTCATTATTAAATCTAAACACGATATTTTTAAGTATTTTAATAGAGGCTCTACCATTTGTTTTAGTAGGGGTTCTCATAGCAGGACTTATTCAAATTGTGGTAACCGAGGAGCATATTCGTAAATGCATACCCAAAAATAAAGTTTTAGCTGTGATTATGAGTTGCATTATAGGTTCATTGTTTCCTGGATGTGAGTGTGGCATTGTACCAATTGTACGGAGACTTATATCTAAGGGAGTTCCGATATACGCAGCGATGGGGTTTATGCTAACAGGACCTTTAATTAATCCGATTGTAATCGCATCGACCTATATGGCATTCGGGAATGATTTTAAGATTGCTATTTTGAGAATGGTGTTAGGCTTTTTCATTGCCTTAGTTATTGCTTTTTTAGTGAGCATATTTGTAAAGGGTACTCAATTTAAAAATGAGAATATCGCAACTTCGAATGATGAATCTAGAAATCAGTCCCTAAGTCATAAATTATGGGCGGTGCTTACACATTCAATCGATGAGTTTTTTGATATGGGAAAATATCTCATAGTGGGAGCATTATTAGCAGCTAGTGTCCAAACCTTTATGCCTGCTAGAGCACTACTAGAAACAGGAAGTGGGGTTATTTCATCATTACTTGTTATGATGGGGCTGACTTACATTTTGTCCTTGTGTTCAGAGGCTGATGCATTTATAGGTGCGTCCTTTAGTCATTTATTTCCAACTCATTCCATTCTTGGATTTTTAATTTTTGGACCGATGCTAGATTTGAAGAATACCTTTATTATGATGAGTGTGTTCCGGTTTAAGTTTGTTATGTTCATGCTTGGAATGGTAGCATCAGTCATATTTGTTACTCTACTAATGGTGCAGAGCTTTTTATAGGGGGGAAAATACATGAAATTTCATTTTCAACAGGCTGTTAGAGCATTTATTCTGCTTGCGTTTTCGGTTATGCTTTTTAATATGCATTCCACTGGTGAAATTACAAAATTTATTAATCCAAAGTATGAGGGCTTAAGTCAACTTGCGTCTATCATATTTCTTATTCTGTTTTTAATTCAGGTAACTCGAGTTTGGACAGCGAAGGAAGAAGGGCATCACCATCATTCTCATCATTGTAACGATCACACTTGTACTCATGACCATGGGGACTCACAATTAAATGTCAAAAAGCTATTTTCATATAGCATTATCCTATTCCCACTCCTTACCGGTTTTTTCCTACCACCTAAGACACTTGATGCAGCAGTTGCAAGTAAAAAAGGCGGAATGGAGATTTTAACAAACTACCCGAAGACAAATAAAAAGGAAGAACCGAATGTACAAGAGGAAGAGAGTGGGGATGCAGGTGAGGATATAGTAAGTATTCCTGAGTTTGATATTCACACCCCTATGAGAACGGAAGAATATGACAACCTCATCCAACTCTTAGAAAAAAGTCAAACTGTAAAAATGGATGATCATGTATTTAATGCTTATTATGAAGAGATACATAAGGATTTTAGAAAATATCAGGGAAGAACGATTGAATTAAAAGGTTTTGTATACAAAGAAGAGGGTTTTACTCAAGAACAATTTGTTATTTCAAGATTTCTAATCACCCACTGTGTTGCCGATGCGAGTATTATCGGGTTCTTAACGGAGTTGTCTGGAAGTTCGTCAATTGATACGGATACGTGGATTGAAGTAAAGGGTGTTATCGATATTACCACTTATAACGGCATGGAATTACCAATTATCAAGATAACAGAATGGAAAAAAACTGCGGAGCCTGATGAACCCTATATATATCCATTAACAATCCAATTACTTTAACAAAACAAATTGAAACTAATTACAAGTTGATGTATCTAGGAAGAAAAATTTATCACACTTCTTTTGAACAGGAATGATACCGAAATAATTTGCCTGAAATTAAAGTGTAGACTTTACTATAAACTACCAGTAGTTTGTTATTAACGCATTATTAAGTATTTTTAAAATGATTTATGTTTATTAGTTTGTGAAGAAATGTACTTAAACTAAAGGGTGTGTTAATCCAAGAAGGATTAATGCATTTTTTTGTTGAAGTTATTGAACTAACGGGGCAGTTTAGTTAAATAGGAATATGGGGTGTATTATTTTACCAGGGTGCTAAATTAATTTAATTCTAATGTAGATCAAGAGTTGTAAATGAAAGGTCCTTTTTATCCTTTGGATTCAGCATATGTCATATAAAATCTAGAAATCGAGACAAATACCCAAGAACATTTACCCAAAAATGCATATGCTGTACCGTAAATTGAAATGAGGAGGATGAATGTTTTTATGTACAATAATAGACAGTACCCAGGCATTGGTTTAGGTGGACAAGGTTCAGGTTTTGGTTTTGGACCAGGACTAGGGTTTGGAGGTCCAGGGTTTGGATTTGGCTATCCGTACCACCATCATCACTACCCTTACTATCATCATCACTACCCTTACTACCACCATTATTAAAAAAACTAATAAAAGATTCCAAATAATAATGCGTGCTTTAAAACAGGCTGTTTCTAAAATAGCAGAAACGCCTGTTTCTTGATAGATATGAAAAAAAGGTTCAGCCTCACTAGGAATACCTAATTTGAATTAATAACCACCGTGGACAAAGGAAGCACCGACGATGATTAAGAGAATAAATAGGACCACGATTAGTACAAAATTCATACCATGGCCATATCCGCCATATCCACTCATGGCTTACACCTCCTTTTTTTAAAAGTTAGTACAGAATATGTAACTGGATTTAACATGCTGTGACTATTGACTTTATTTTTAATTAATGGACACCCATAATAATGAGTGTCCAGGAGAAGGTATAAAACTATGGAGCTGAAGGTGGATAATTTAGTTTATGCGTAAAACACCAATATGAAATGGACAAGAGTGGATTTAATAATTCATAATTCGAACAATTAATTCATTAAAGATAAAAAAAGTGAAGCAAAAAGAGACCATTACATCAAATGTAATAGTCTTAGATGTTTCTTTATATTAGGATTTTCAAAGTGATAAATGTGGGAATCCACTACTTTTCCAAGGCAATGGATTCCAAAATTAAAACGAGTTATCATGACGTTGGAACTGGTAAAAAGGCCTTCAGTTTCTGGGCCAAACCTAGACAGAGTTAACAAATAAAGTACAAGGGGACCTTGAGCGGACGAGGGTTCCCTTTCTGTATTTAGCACATAGATCAGGCAGACATATGACATTATGGAATATGGAACACCACCACCAGTACCAATGTGTTTCACTCCAATTTATAAGATATTTACATAACAGAACTAACATATATCCGTTGTTAATCCACTTTTACTCTCTAAAGTTGTTTTTTAGCCTTCTTGATATCTTTTATTGCATCGTTAATATCATCGTCTACGTGGCCTAGTTCAATTAGATCCTCTTTTAAATCTTCTTCTAAGTCTTTAATTTGTTCTCTAATCTTTTTAATATTCTTTTCAACATCAGCTTTTTCTTTTGTTGCCTCTTTGAGACTTTCTAGTGCGTCGTTAAGAGATTTTTTTACTTTATTAGTGTTCATTTTAAATACACCTCCTTTCACTTTGGCCTCGGGGATGTCCCCGTGCTATATATAATGCAGAAAGTGACCATACGACACTAGTAAATTCCCCAGTCTATTTATCTATTTTTTGATCCTTCTTGTAATTTTAATAGTAATTTTCCCAAGTTTCACAACATCCAAATGTAATTCCCTCCCAAACCAAACACCATCATAAAGTACCGCATTACCCTATTAGTTTGCACATTTATTATTCAACTAAGGGTAGCTTCCCTTTAAGCAATAAATACAGCTAATATCTTAATTGTTCCTGCATTTTTTTATCTTTGTTGAAAATAATAAGTTCAGAGGTGATAAAATGGCAACTGCTAAAATAGGGGACCATATTTTATTTAAGCGTGATGGGGAAACCTATGAAGGAACTGATACGGTTGTTAGAGAAAGTTCTGATATTGTTTAGTACGGATACAATAAGGAAAAAGACGAACCTATTACAACCATAGTCAATCATAGAAATTACAAAATTAAGAATACAACTTCGTAAACAAGTGTATTTAAAGTAAAGGGTGCGTTGATGCAAGAAGGGTTAATGCACTTTTTTGTTGAAGTTATTGTACTAACGGGTGCGTTGATGCAAGAAGGATTAACGCATTTTTTGTGGAAGTTATTAAACTAAAGGAGCATTTTAGTTGAAGAAGAATATGTAGATTCATATAAAATCCCTAACGGTAGGCATTTTCTTATTCAAGTAAATAAGCAGGGTAGTCTTTAGAATAGGAGGTAGAAAGGAAGAAGTTTAATGAATAATGCAAGAAAAGGATCCCATAGAGACCCTATTCCTGTAGGTTTTGATATCAATAATAGCTCAATTAAAGCTCAAAGTAGTGTTGGGATTATCTGTTATTTCCTTGGTTGTTATCTTTCCTTCTTAATCCTAAAAGACCAGCCAAACCAAGTAACCCAATCCAGCCCCAATCCATATCGTCGTCGTCATTATCAACGTTAGCAACGTCATTACCATTCTGTGCAAAATCAGTGACTTTGCTAGCAGCGTGATTGTTTAAGTCTGAGGCATGAACAGTTGACATACCTAACAACATTGCAGTAACCAAGAGGGTGCAATATGAAAAAAGAATTTTTTTAGACATAGTTTTCCTCCTTTCCCAATTATTAACTTTAATATTTGTATTTGCATGATTAATTATTCAAGACGTATGTAGCAAAAACAAAAAACTACCTAGTTTATGGTAGTTATCTGTTTTGGTCATCTATGCTAGTCCCTGTGAAAACCAAATGTTTCACAATTTTAATATATCCTTTAAAATTTTATTTATTCTTTTAACATTTGACATTCTCAACTAATAGGTTCATTAATCTTAGAAGGATTTAGCCCTTTTTTGTTGAAACCTTTATTTAACAAAGGTGGGAGTATAATTCAAGAACGGTTTTTTTCATTAATTAAGCTTTTTGTACTTTTCAAACAGGTATTGTAATCCGTAGAACAGAAAAACCTTAGAAAAGAAATAGAAGAAAAACTGTAAATGATTTAGACGGACCAATGTAAAATACTTAATTTTTCTCGCAAATTTTGCGAATGGATAAGCAAAAAAAGCATTACCGATTGCATTAAGAAAGACAAACTTTGTGAACTTTCCATATGACCACTTCATTAACCAAATTGAAGATACCAAGAACAAACCAATATTAAAAGGGAATTCATTAAATAAGTAAGAATTTGGTTTATTATAAAAAACCCACCATCTACGTTTTTTTCCTATAAATGCATTAATCACCTCTATACAACCGATAAGAATGGAAACAGGTAGGAATCGCTTTAAATTTTGTAATCCAATAAAAGGTACAGTTGAAAATGCAATTATGACCATAGTAATATTCAAAATCCTTTGAATTTTAATTGGCATAAAAATTAAACATCCTTTACTAGAGGGTTACTACTCCATTTTGTTAAGGTATCCAAAAATTGAACTTGTATGTAAATACTAATAGAGTTAAGGAGGGAAGCTGTCATCATTTAGAGAGCTTTTCATATTATGCTATTGCTAACAGGTTGAAATATATATGAGATCAATGGATTAATGATAATCATTAAATAACCGCGTTCTTCTAAATAGTGAACGATAGGTGCTTGATAATGCCCCGTAGCTTCTAAAACTATTGCAGGTTTCCTACCAGAACCTCTTTTTACATCCTCAAGAAACGTAACTAGTGAACTAAGTCCCTCCACAGTATGTGAAACTTTAAAACTTTTACGATAAGGTTTGCCTTTGTCTAAAAATGCTTGGACTTGACTTTCCCCTTTTGAAATATCCAGACCAACGACTGGATTCATTCTAAATCTCCTCCTAATCTAGTGTTTTGCCAGTAACCCCTAATCCTCCATGTAGTATCACAGCTTCGCTTGTTATACGAGATCAAAGTCCCAACCAGCCTCAATCATGTTTCTACAAGTAGGGGGCGAACGGTTTAGTTGACGGGATCAAAGCCCCACGAGCAGATACGTTCTACCTTGGCTACTGATATAATAAAACCATATAAAAAATGGTCAACCAGAAATATTTAGCAATCTGGCTAACCTTATAATACGAAAGGGGCAGGTTAGTAAAAGGAGGATAATAACTCTTTCGTATCGAAATATAAAGCAGGTTTGTGGAAGATGGTATTGGATTCTTATGATGAAAAGAGGAGATAAATTGGGTAATAAAAAGGGATTATTACTATTTATTTCAGTAGTGATTTTTAGTATTAGTATTATAATAGCATCTAAGTCCATTTCAGATGCTATTAATAATGTTGGGCTAGGTTTATCAGATTCAAATTCAAGCCTTACTTCAAATGAGAATTATGAGTTAATTGTGAGCAATGGTTGGATGTATTTATTTGAAACAAACAGCGGTCAAATTTGGAAAAAGGCAGACAATGACGATCAAGATTCTAAATGGGAAGTAGTTAAACATTTTACCGAATAATACTTTAATATTGTTTTTTAATTATAGGGTGCGATGCTTCAATACCGAAGGTCGCTCTTTCTTATTGAAGTAACGAAGCAGTTTTCTTGAAGAAGGTTAATAATTGGGGAGGGATTTACGAAAATGAGTGTTCTTTTTAGAGTTGAACTGTATGTAGAGGACATCGAAGAATCTTTAAATTTTTATCAAGACATTGTAGGGTTAGAGTTGTATGGTAGAAGTAAAAGAGGTGCACGTTTTAATTATGATTGTTTTTCATTGTTACTTACTTCTGAATCAGCTTTAGGAGATAAACATTACTTTAACAATAAGGCTAAAAGTGACATTAAAGGAAATGGTTTTGAGCTAATTATAGTTGTAGATGAATTGGAAAAGGTGTACCAGCGATGTCTTGATAACAATTACCCAATTGAGGTTGAAGTGGAAAAGTACCCTTGGGATATGAGAGGCTTTAAGGTTACTGACCCAGATGGATATTTTATAAGGATTACTTCTGAATGATATTTGTGAAAACCTGTACTTAAAGTAAAGGGTGCGTTGAT
>NZ_JBALOX010000176.1:0-4476 GCF_036965165.1 Bacillus sp. JJ1521
CTTCATTATTATTAGGAGAACTCTCATTGTATATACGTTGAGAGTTTTTTATTTAAACATATCTCGAATTCAAGATATTTTTCTTGACTATAAATAATTCGATGCTTATTATTGGTTACACAAAGTGTAATTGGTTACTGATAGTAACTTTAAATAAAGTGATACACAAAATAAATATTTTTTAGATAGGAGTGAATCATATAGTAGAGGTAACTTTGACTCTTGAATATCATGTTGATTGTAGAGAAAATAGCTTCAAAACGTTGGTGAGGTTCTAAATCATATAATTCTGTATATTAAATAGGCTTCCGTGTCGTTTAATTGCAACAGGGAGTCTTTCTTCAGTGTTATAAGTTTGTATTGGTGACTACTGATTTCGACATTATGGGAGGGTACTCCTTTTTTAGTTCAAAAAATGCTTGAGCACATAGGTTTCAGATTTATGAAATTGATTTAACTGGATTGATATTAAATGTTCTGTATCGTATTTATAATCTGGAAATAAAGTGAGACTAACATAAGTACCATATATTTAGGAGGATATANNAAAATACTTAGATTTGCTTGCCCAAAAATATGATAGTGAAGAAAAAGTAGTAACAGAAATTATTAATTTTGAAGCAATCCTTAATTTACCAAAGGGAACAGAACATTTTGTCAGTGATTTACATGGGGAATTCCAATCTTTTCAACATGTATTGAGAAATGGATCTGGGAGAGTAAAAGAGAAAATCGAAGAACTTTTTTGGGATATATTATCTGAGAAGGATATCAATGAATTAACGATATTGGTTTATTATCCTGAAGATAAATTACAGTTAATTAAGAATAGATTTGACAATAAACAGGAATTAAACGGGTGGTATGTAACAACCATTAATCATATGATTAAGCTCATTTCCTTTGCCTCTTCCAAATATACACGCTCGAAATTACGTAAAGCATTGCCTGAACGGTTTGTTTATATTATAGAAGAGTTATTATACAAAACGGAAGAAGAATCCACAAATAAGGAACCTTATTACACCAAAATTGTTCAGCAAATTATTTCTCTTAATCAGGCTGATAAGCTTATTATTGGTCTTGCATATTGCACACAGAGATTGGTAGTGGACCATCTTCATGTAGTGGGGGATATATATGATCGCGGACCTGAGCCTGATCAAATTATGGATACACTTATTAATTATCATTCTGTTGATATTCAGTGGGGAAATCATGATGTATTATGGCTAGGTGCGTATGCCGGTTCCAAGGTTTGTCTAGCTAATATTCTACGTATTAGTGCCCGGTATAATAATTTAGATATTATTGAAGATGTGTATGGAATCAATCTTCGACCACTTCTAAATTTAGCCGAGAAATACTATAAGGATAACCGGGCTTTTAGACCAAAGAAAACTTCCGGAAACAATCTAACGGAGGAAGAAGAATTACAAATCACAAAAATTCATCAAGCAATTGCTATGATTCAGTTCAAGCTTGAAATTCCAATCATAAAGAGACGACCATTCTTTAATATGTCAGGAAGGTTATTACTTGAGAAAATTGCTTATGATAAAAACGAAATAGTGCTTCATGGAAAGACATATCCACTTGAAAATACTTGCTTTGGAACTATTAATCCAGAAAACCCAAGTCAATTGTTAGAGGAAGAACAGCAGGTAATAGATAAATTATTATTTTGTCTTCAACATTCGGAAAAGTTGGCCAGGCATATGAACTTCCTTATGAAGAAAGGCAGCCTATATTTGAAGTATAATGGTAACTTATTGATACATGGCTGCATTCCTTTAGATGATAAAGGAAATATGGAAAAAATGGTGATTGAAAATACAACGTATGATGGTCGAGAGTTATTGGATGTCTTTGAACATCATTTACGATACTCATTTGCACACCGTGAAGAAACCGATGATCTTTCGACAGATATGGTCTGGTATTTATGGACAGGCGAATATTCATCACTCTTTGGCAAGAGGGAAATGACAACCTTTGAAAGGTATTTTATTAAGGATAAAGAAACTCATAAAGAGAGGAAGAATCCATATTACTATTTAAGGGAAAAGGAAGAAATCTGCCGCAAAATTTTAGCAGAATTTAATCTAAATCCCGATGATGGTCATATCATAAATGGGCATACGCCTGTTAAAGAAATTAAAGGGGAAGACCCAATTAAAGCAAATGGAAAAATGCTTGTTATTGACGGTGGCTTCTCAAAGGCCTATCAATCAACTACAGGGATTGCGGGATATACTTTATTATACAATTCATTCGGTATGAAATTGGTTGCTCATCAATATTCGAATTGCAAAGATTTTGTTTTAAATAATGGCATGGATGTTTTATCAATGAAAAGAATAGTGGATAAAGTGCTAGAAAGAAAAATGGTACTGGAAACAAATGTAGGGAAGGAGTTATTAAAGAAAGTCTCTGCATTGAAGAGTTTGATGGAGTATCGTTATATGAAGTGAAATTAATTATTGAATAAATAAGTTATTCTTACGGGTTTATTAAAATTTTTAATACTCACCAGCAATCTCTGGACATATGGAGTGTATATCGCAATTAGGTCTGAAGTATTATTTAATCTGCTTAAGTAGGTTAGTATTATGAAAAATAGGTTAATGCAAATAAAAAATTAGAGAATTGAATCCATCTCTATTTTTATCACATCCGCTTGTTCGTTTGTTACTAACTTTGTCATCCCCAACTGGCTTAACATGCACACGAATATCATGAACGTTATGGTAGTTAATTAAAGTTTCCTCTTCCCTTGAAGATATATCATGCGTCGATAATATCTAAATTGTTCGGAACTACAAACGAGGGAATTAGAGGTACAAGAGTTTTACAGGTGAAGGAAGGGTCAGTGGCTGCAGTCGCTGGAATTATTCTAAAGATTTTATAATGGAGATCGATGGAGAAGAAATTGTAGCTTTGAAACCTTTGATAGGGCATTGAGTATAAAAGATGTTAATCACACTGTTACCTTAACAGTAGGAAGAAAAAAATGAAAAGTTACTGGTAAACTGCCGTGTAGATGATAATCCTGTTACAATTTAGGTTGATACGAATAAAAATTTCCTAGTAGACATAATATCTATTAGATTTCGACAAATAACGCCTTATTTCTCACTTCCTAGAATTATCTTATCAGGATAGGGGATTAATCGGTGTGTCATTGAGTGTTACGTCAATGTAGTTAATGAACATAACATTAGATAGTTTTGCCATTTTAGGTTACTTTAAACCACAATCAATACTAATACTATTAATTTTAAACATCCTGCTAAATGGTTGTAAAGACTTCTTTTATTTCACCTCCTTTCATAATTCTTACTCTATTGTTTCCTACTTGGACACCTAAGATAATTGGGGAAAACAGCATTTCTATATTAGAGAACATAGAAATAAACAGAACTTGAAGTAATGATAAGAAATGTTGATCGAAACAATCCAATTATTATTTTCGTACATGGGGGACCGAGGAGCTCTGAAATTCCTTATGTTAGTGATAATATGGATTTTTACACAAGATTTCTAACGAGCCCCAAATACAATGAACTTGATGTCATTCGTTTTTTGATGGGAATATCAGCCACGCAGGAGATATTACTTGCTGAAGAAAAGGAGAATGATATTCCAGCAGTGGTTAGGAGCTTAGATATCCATTTGTATTTTGTCATGGGGAAATATGAATATATGACATCTACCAATTCGGCAAAAGCCTTTTAGAGATAAAGGCTCCTAGTAAGGATTTTATCGTCTTTGAAAAACTGTATATTATCCGTAATTTGAAGAATAGACCTCTTTTGGAGATTGGCTAATGCAAACTTGGAGAGCTTTGGAGAAAAATGATAGCAAATTAAAAAAATTCAAATAAACATATGGATTTGTATTACTAACAGAATTTTAAAAGGAGAGCATATATAAATGCTCTCCTATTTACTAACGACGATGTTCAACTAGGTCGATTGCTCCTAGTACAATGTGGGCTAAACCAAAACCGAATACTGTGTTTGCAATCATTTTATTGGACCCGCGTTTTTGTTTTAATGCATAGCCAGTAGCAGTAACTGCGGTACCCAATACTGTGGGGATTATGCCTTCACGAATATTCAAAATTAATTCCCTCCGCATCGAAGTTAGTTGGTGTATTAACACCAATCATATTTTTACCCGTAAGTTCTATTATTATGTTTTATTAATTTAAGAGGATGAACGTTCGTTTAATGGAGCATTAGAATTAATTGCTCACTATGTTAGTTAGAAATACTTTTGATAAAACTCCTTTCTAAGACGACTGCTTAGCTCGGTAAATATTCGAGTAGTTTCATGTTACTATTAAAATATCGATGCAGGTTTAATAATATCCGTAATTTAAATAATTAGTATTATGCTAAATAGAGGAGTAATTAAATAGTGTAATAATAGTATTATTATTATTGCAAAAGATAAAAAAGTTCTTTCTTA
>NZ_JBALOX010000177.1:0-2451 GCF_036965165.1 Bacillus sp. JJ1521
GAGGATGTTGAAGAAGAGTTCATCATTGAGGAACCCGTTCAGTATAAAATAAATAACCCCTCAAAACTCAAGAAAAGCTAAAAGAGAGTTTGTTCTTTTAGCTTTTTTGTGTATATTTCCTTTGGTAATTCGCAAGTGTAAGTAGCGGGAAAATATATCGATAGCTATGGTAATGCATGTAAAAATCACCTGGTAAACCTTGCCCCTTTGGATATTTTGTCGTCCAGTCATCCCGGTCCAAATTGTCGAGAAGAAATCTGATCCCTTTCTCAATCGCCTTGGTTTGTTTATCACTTGCTGCAATAAGGGCATCAACTGCCCAGGCAGTTTGTGTTAATGTACTAGTCTTCAAAGGAATATATTTATTGCTACTATCGCTCTTACAGGATTCACCCCAGCCTCCATCCGGATTCTGAATCGATTCGAGCCAGGTGACAGCTCTCGTAATAGATGAGTGCGTTGGTACAACACCAACTGCATGTAATCCAGTAATCGCTCCCCATGTACCATAAATAAAGCAGATTCCCCAACGCCCATACCATGAACCATCGCCCTTTTGATTTTTATATAACCATTTAATTGCTGATTTAACAGAAGTATTTTCTTTAGGAAGCTTCGTATATTTACCGAGATACTCGAGTGTTCTACCTGTTAAATCTACTGTCGATGGATCGGAAAAAATATATTCTGCTTTTGCAATTGGCAAAAGGTTTAGAAGCTTATTATTTGTATTTTTTTCAAAGGCAGGCCAACCACCATCATTGTTTTGCATGGTTAATACCCACTGTATACCTCTATCCCATGCTTGCCTGTAAATGGGTTCTTGTTTAACGATTCTTGCGATTGAACGTAATGATGCTGTCGTATCATCTACATCGGGTTGAATCGTATTCATGTCAGAAAAGCCCCATCCACCAGGAAAACCTGAAGGATTTTGAATGGCCCAATCCCCATATTTAACATGTTGCTTCGTCAACAAATATTGATTTGCTTTTTGGATCATAGGATCTGTTGAAGGGACACCTGCTTCTTGCAATGCATATCCAAGTAGTGAGGTATTCCATACTTCTGCGGTTGTGAATTGTATATGTGTATGGCCGCTTATTTCAATTTTCATTCCCTTTAACCCGTTGACAGCATTTAAAATAATTGGATGTGTTTTTGGATAACCCAAGCTAAGTAATGCAAAAATCATCAGAAATGTTGAACTAAAATAACCAAGAAATGTTCCATCCGGTTCGATCCTGTTTAGCATATATTGCTTAGCTTGTTGCGTTGCTAGTTGGTGAAGATGCGAAGGAAGACCAATCAAGTTTTTGCTTGCCTGTTTGACAGTTGAATAAAAGGATCGCCATTCAAGTGAATTTCGGAAATCAAGGCCGTCTTCGCCCCTCTGAATATTTAAATCAGATAAATTGGGACTCTTATTTGTTGTAAGACTATACTTTTTGTCTGCGAGTATCATGATGGGAGTAAGATTAGCCCTGGCGTACTCGGAAAAGCTATAAAAATGAATCGGTAATGAGTGTGGCAACAGGATGAGTTCGAGAGGCAGCGGAAAAAAGATTGGCCATTTTTGCTGACCTGTAAGTGTAAGCATTAATTTTGTTAACATATGTGTTTGATTGAGTCCCCCATTTTTTACAATAAAGGATTTCGCGCGTTTGATTTTCAGGTCATTTTTGTCTATATATCCCGCGTATAGTAATGCATAATATGCCTCAACAGTCGAAGTTAGATTTCCGTCCCCTTCATCATAAAAAAGCTTCCATGCACCATTTTCTTCCTGTTTACTTAAAATCCGCTCAGTTAACTGTTGTATCAATTTCTCATCATTTATTCCAAGGCTTCTTAATAAGATAATCATATAACAATCGGTCGAAATGCCTGTTTCAAAGGGATATTTCCATGCTCCGTTGGATGATTGGTCCTTTCTAATGGTGTCAATTAACTGCGTCAAGCCGTCATTCACCTTGTCAAACATTCGTAACCTCCCTTTTAGCCTACTTCATACATATTCACCATAAAGTAAGAGAATTCATAGAGGAGGTCAACAATGATTTGTAAACTTATTAAAAAGAAGAAACTTCCACTCTCTGAATCTCTATTACAAATAAAAAAAGATTTAAAGAAACGGCAAAAACAACTAATATTTTATCCACCACTTAATCTGGAGGAGCAGCTACTGATTCAGCAAATTAAAGGGATGACGAGAAGTCACAACCTGAATAATGTGACAAGGACGAAAGCCTATTTCGATTTCTATAGGGCACACCCAGAAATCCATTGGGCATTCCTTGGCCATATGGTGTCCCGAAATGGTGGCTGGAATATGACTGATTTAAAAGGTGGACAGCTTTCAAGGCTTTTAACAAAGAAAGAAATAGAATCATATTTTTCATTTTTGGAACGTGGAAATTGGTTGGTTTTTCAGGATGCTTTCACTCAGTT
>NZ_JBALOX010000177.1:2465-15345 GCF_036965165.1 Bacillus sp. JJ1521
GTTTTTACTCTATGAGGCAAGCAAACTTTATCAGCAAAATTTATTTTACCTACTTCCCCACTTTCATGTTTCTGTTTTTATGGAGTCAGTATGGAATGATTTTTGGCTGAGCCAAGATACGTACACATTAACTGTTGCTCAAATTATTAATGAGCAAAGCTATCTTGAAGACCGAGTGATTTCAAATTCCCATTATAAAAAAGAAGTCCTTGATACATTGGAATTTAAACTTCAGGATTTTTTGGATTTAAATCATATATTATTTCCGTTTGAAGATAAAGGGAAGATTCATTTAATCGGGCAAACTCTCCATCAATTTAAAAGTGTTCGTGAACGAATTTTGCTAGGTAAACGCTTATACTCAATCTTATTTGCTGATAAAAAACGACTTAAATCGGTTGAAAACTGGGCAAAAAAAGTCCAACATACGGGTTCAAGAAAAGATTACTGGCCGCATATTTTTAATAATATAGATGAAGGACTACCTGGTTCCATATTAAAATCCCGTGTGAAATCTTGTGAACTTACAAAAGGTTCTCCAAGAATATACAGTCCAAGATTAGAGATGGCTTGGAAAAATAGAGAACATAAACCCGCCGAAATTAGGGATTGGTTCAAGAATTGGGAAATCATTTATTATCTTACACATGATAAAGAAAAAGTGGATGGAGAGATTCTACATGAATACTGTAAAACTCTTGAAAAATTCGAACTCGCAGCCATTGCCAAAAAAGCCATATCGATTTTGGATTAACCCAGGGCTTATCGTCACTATTTTACTTGGGACCTTAATTGGTACATATCTAGACCTGTTTTATGTTGGAAAGGGCTATTACTCTTTTCCAATGCGTCCGTTTCCTGATATTTTTTCGGTTCATGTTGGGTTTACCCTTGTCGGATTGCCTCTTATACTAGTTGTTTTTCTTCTTTTTTGTGACAAATTGAATTTCGTAGGAAAAATCGGTGCTGTACTACTCCTTGCGTCAATCATGACCTCTGGTGAAAAACTTTCCGAAGGGTTTGGCTGGTTTCTGCATGATCCAGAATGGAAGCATATATATTCACTTTTTGGATATACAATCTATCTATCATTATTGCTCATTGTCTATTCTTTTTTCAGCATGAAAAAAACCTGACTCGGGTCAGGTTTTCCAATTATGATCCTAGAGCAGGTTTGCTCCTTTTTTTACTAAGGGTTGCATTTACTCCTTGGCTTTGTAGCTGTAGAATGATTTGGTGAATCGTTTTTCTAGGCTTTGCTTTTTTTACAGGTTTTTCGTCTTTCGGCCTTGTATCGTAACTTGAGGTCTTCATTATCATAAAACTCCTTTATGAATAAAGATTTCGATTTTCTCTCAGTTTTTCCTCGTTTAGAAATTCGATAAAAAAGTGTAAAGCAAGCTTTGGTTGGTTTTTTAGACGTTCAATATAGTCTTGCTGTCGTCCTGATGTTAGCACATCACTCTTATTAATTCTTTCAATGATATATTCGGAAGAAATGGCTTCCATTTCCTTCTTCTTAAATTTTGCTTCCTTTGATAAAGCAAAACCGATTGCACCTATGAAGGCATAAATAAGAAGTGATGGAATTGCTTCATTTGTAAACGGCATGAAAAATAGGAAAAACAATAAATTAATAAGTGATATCGTGATTAATGGAAATGACCAGAACATGTATTTAGATGTCTTCATCATGATTGGAGCAATTTTTTTATGTAGTTGTTCAAGTTCCTTCGTAATAAAATTTGGCAAATTCTTCGTCGTAATAATATTCATACTAAACTCCCCTTTCTTTTTGTTGGATGAGAAAAGACCTATATCATTTTTGATATAGGTCTGAAAAAAGCAAAAAGGACCTATACCATGTGTTTGGTAAGGTCTTGCTAACAACGGTATAGTTGCCAACAAAGCCGAGAGATTGAATCTCTGTATTGACGACTTTGCTGTTAAAGCTACTCCCCTTAGGGTATCCAGTTATTTATTACATATATTTTAACATATAGATTGGGTTCTAACAACCCTTTAATCAACCAATTCCAATTGGAAAGGTAGGTGTAGTATTTTATTCCTTAATGATGTCAACAATTTTCCCATCTGTTGCAGCTATTAAATCAGCTACTTTTAGCTTGACCTGCATTCCAATTTTTCCAGCACTTACAATGATGCTATCTAAACTCGAAGCTTGCGTATCAATAAATGTAGGATATGCTTTTTTCATACCAATAGGAGAGCAACCACCTCTAATATATCCCGTGTGTTTTTGGATATCCTTTACGGGTATCATTTCGACTTTTTTAACTTCAGCAACTTTTGCGCACTTTTTAAGATCAAGCTCTTCTTCCACTGGAATTACAAGGACAAATATGGCTTTGTTGTTTCCTTGAGCGACTAATGTTTTATAAACGCTTTTTGCATCTAATCCTACCTTTTGGGCAACAGATACACCATCTATTTTTCCGTCATTGCTTTCATATGTATAGATCTCATATTGAATCTTTTTGGAATCTAAAATCCTTATGGCATTCGTCTTACCTTTTGCCATTGATTGGCCTCCTAATTTAATGGTTTTGTATGAACTAAACAAGAAAATCTGTGCAAACATTCGCAGCCAATCATTATCGATCCTGCCACCCATTATTTTTAATCAATTTAGTGATCTGTGCGAGATGGTGGTTTCCATGCCATGCACAAAAGCCTAAAAAGACGCCTAATTTCATTTCTCCACCTTCTGGGTGAATATAAGATAATTGGAAATCATCCATCGAAAAATTTTGTAAAACTGCGACCCAACGCTTGTGAACACCATCAATGATTGCTACTGATGCATCGACCGGTAAAGCCGAATCTGAAAGTTTAGCCCACTCCGCTTCATCATATGGTTTTATAACTGGAGTGTTTTCTGTAATAGCTAACTTAAAACGAATATATGAATTCATCGATGCATCTGCAATATGGTGAACAACCTGCCGAAGTGTCCATCCTCCATTGCGATAAGGGGTATCAAGCTGCTGATCTGTTAAATCCTTTACTGTTTTACTTACTTTTAATGGTAATGCCTCGATTTCTTTTTTCCAACTTGTTACTAATTCTTCTGTCAAACCTCCGTCAAATTGAAATTCACCTATCGGATATCGTTCATCCATCCTTGTTCCCCTCCTATATTTATTACTTAATCCTATTTTAACAAAAGATTGGGAAATTTTGTGTATACATATTCAAATGATTTTAGAAGGAGATTATGAAAAGAAGTAAAAAAAGGAGGACAAATAGTGAGTAAAATTTTCAAGATAGCCCTGAGCTTATTTTTATTGTGGCCAATCTCGGTTTCTGCTGAAAAACAGGCATTTGCTAAAGCGAGTTTTATTCGTGATGGTGACCTGTGGTTATTGGTTGGTGATGAAGAAACACAAATTACAACCTCAAAAAATGTGTACACAAAACCTTCCTGGTCGAGTGATGGAAAATGGCTCCTATACCAACTTTCAACACCTTCAGAATTTGAGAAAGACCAACAACAGTCGGAAGTATGGGTTTATAATGTAGAAACCCATAAAAAAAAGAAACTATTCTATGACGGCTATTCACCTACCTGGTCCCCAACAAAAAATGTGGTAGCATTTACTGCGGGTGGGATCCTAGATATCTCTGATTTTTCCCGATTCTATAATATTGCAACCGGTGTAAATGGCTATACTTGGCTACCAGACGGAAGTGGTTTCCTCTTATCATCCTCTGGGGTTTTGCAGCCAGACGGATGGACAAGTTCTGCACTTTATACGAAAAAGGTTGATGAAAATTACAATGATATTATCTTATTTGGTGGGGTTAAAAAGTTTTTTCAGCTACCCCGAGAAATTGGGACAACCGATAAGAATAAGTTGATTGCTGTAAATGCCGATCAATTTGAATTCTCACCAAGCAAAAAATGGATCTCGTTTATAGTTTCACCTACTGCCTCCTGGTCGATGGATAGTAATATGCTTTGTATAATTGATAGTGATGGGAATAACTTTGAAGTATTAGATGAAATTATCCTTGATATTGGAAAACCGAAATGGGCACCAAGCGAAGATACACTAGCGTTCATCGCGGGTGGCGGGAGAATTGTCGCAGGATTTAAAAATAAAGATTTAAAAGTTCGGGAAATGCCTGTCTCGGGTACTTATACTCCTAAAGATTTTGCGGATTTAGATTTCGACTGGATATCTAATGAATCTATTGTAACTTCACGTGTCCATGAACAAGAATGGACGAATGACTTTAGCAAGCAACCACGCCCATCATTATTTCAAATAGATTTATACAATAATAAACAATTAAAAATAACAAACCCTCCCAAAGGTTTCGGTGACTATAGCCCGCAATATGTTCCTTCTATTAAAAAATTGGTTTGGGTTCGGGGAACATCAATTATTGATCAAAAAAGAACATTATGGATGTCGAATCCTGACGGGACGAATTCAAAGGAATGGATTAAAAATGTGGATGAAATCGTTTTTTATCATAAAGAATAGGCGAATCTTTAAGGTTCGCCTATTTACACGATTCTTACATAAAAGGTACGAGTTCGAGGTCCATCAAATTCGCAAAAATAAATTCCTTGCCACGTACCCAAGAGTAAACGCGCATCATTGATAATGACATGTTGCGATGCACCGACAGTACTTGCCTTCATATGGGCAGCTGTGTTTCCTTCCATATGTCGGTCAAGTTCATGGCTCCAAGGATACACTTCATCAAACCGACGAATCATGTCACGCTTTACATCAGGGTCTGCATTTTCATTAATCGTAATCCCAGCTGTAGTATGGGGACAATAGATAATCACTGCTCCCCCTTTAATTCCACTTTCGTCAACAACTGTCTGGACTTTATCTGTTACATCTATCATTTGGTCGCGATTATTTGTTTGTATAGTAAACTTCCCCAGCATATTTTGTTTAGCTCCTTCGTCAAATTATCCAAAGAATAAATCGAGAATGTTTGATGCAGTCGAAGAATTCTTGTTATAAAATTCGGAGTACCCACAGTTCTTACAAAACACTACAGTAAAACGATTGTTTTGAATATCTAACATTTTTGTGATACCTGAACCTGTCATTGATACGTCCTTTGTTCCAGCATTCGTGCTTCCGCATTTAACACAGCCTTTACTCTCCATAAAATCTCCTCCAATTTTAGTTTCTAACATTATTATTTACGGATTTGTAGGAAAATAGTTTCAAAAAATTTAGTTTGTAAGAAATCTGTCTTTAAGGACTTTTTTTAAAACCAAAACAGGCACCCAAAGCTGGGTGCCTGCCTTTACAGATATCTATATTGATGCTTGTTTATTAATCCACGGATGTAAACGAGCATATAACAACATGAAGATTGTTGCTACAATCAATCCTTTTAGTAAGTTAAACGGAAGGATTGCGTAAACCACCATTTTGAGTGTGTCCGGTGAAGACATTGCCGGGATATTCAAGAAAAAGTTGAATGCCGGTAGGAAAACATAGTAATTAAGAACACTCATGATGATTGCCATCATCGCTGTACCGCCAATTAATCCAAGAGTTAAGCCTAATTTTGTTTTTAACAGTTTAAAAATGTAGTAGGTTGTTAGGACGAAAATAATCCCTGCTACAAAGTTAGAAGCATGACCGACTGGTACGCCTGTTTCACTGCCGGTGATGAAATAATCAATCATATTTTTGAATAATTCAACTAAGATACCGGCCATCGGTCCAAAAATTAATGCTGCTAGTAATGCTGGAACATCGCTAAAGTCGACGTTCAAAAAGCTTGGGAATGTTGGCAATGGAAAGTTGAAAAACATTAAAATGTACGAAATCGTACTCAACATTGCAATTGCCACAAACTGTCGTAAAGGTATTTTCTTCATTTTTCTTTTCTCTCCTCTTTTGCGATCCACTTCAAAAGAAGAAAGTTCAGCTCATTAGACATACCCAAATAAAAACCCCCAAGAATTAGCTTCTTGAGGGAGTTAATGTAAGGTACGCTTAATAAACGTTCAATTAACGAAAATTATTTGAACGCGCAGAACCTCCATCTTCTCCCATCCAGACTATACTGTCGGCTTTGGAATCGCACCAAATCCTGCCTTGCGGCTCGCGGGCTTAGNNGCTTAGAGAGTAATCTCATCACCGCCGGTCGGGATTTTCACCCAGCCCCGAAGATAGATCATTATTTAATTTCACCTTATTTTATCAAGATTAATGGAGGATGTGAAGTATTTTGCTTCAAATCGCCCAATTTTGTATAAAATGCACCCTGCTAGTCAGCAAGGTGCCATCATAACCTAGTTCTCATCGACTACTTCTTTTAAAATTTCATATGAACGCTTTTGTTTATCAGGATCATAAATGTAAGAAACAGCCATTAGTTCATCAACATTATATTTTTCTTGGAAGCTAGTTAATTGGCTTCGAATGGATTCTTTGTTTCCTAATAATGTAACACTTGACATGGAAGTCGCCATTTCTTTTTCTTGCTGATTCCAAATTGCATCCATATTGTCAACTGGAGGCTGTAATGGGTTTTGTGTACCTCGAACAATGTTTAAGAAAAATTGCTGCATGGTTGTGAGTTCTTTTCTAGCCTCTTCATCTGTTTCGGTTGCAATAACATTTAGGCAAACCATCATGTATGGTGAGCTTAAATAATCAGATGGCTCAAATCGATTTCGGTATATCGAGATAGCCTCTTCCATGAATCTAGGTGCAAAATGTGATGCAAATACATATGGAAGCCCTAATTTTGCAGCCAAATAAGCTGAATCTGTTGAAGATCCAAGAATGTATATAGGCACATTTGTTCCTACTCCTGGATAGGCTTTGACATAGCCCTGGCGCTCAATCGGTCCAAAGTATGTGAGTAACGCATTTACATCATTCGGGAAGGTGTAAACAGAGTCATTACTTGAGCGTCTTAATGCACTTGCTGTCATCATGTCAGTTCCAGGTGCTCGACCAAGCCCTAAATCAAGACGGTCTGGATAGATGGTGGCCATTGTTCCGAATTGTTCTGCCACTACTAGTGGTGAATGATTTGGGAGCATGATACCACCTGAACCTACTCTGATATTTTCTGTGTGCTCTAAAGTATGTTTAATTAAAATGGATGTGGCAGAACTAACTAATGTTGGTGAATTGTGATGTTCTGCAATCCAATATCGTGTGTATCCCATTTTTTCTGTAGCTTGGGCTAAGTCAACCATAGCATCAATTGCGTCTTTCTTTTTCTGTCCATTCCGAATTGGAGCAAGGTTTAGAACGGAGACGGGAATATTTATATTTTTCATTTGCATGGATCCTTTCTTCCATTTTACTTTATTACTATCTTACCAATTGAGAGAAAGGAAACAAACTTTCTTGCTTTTACGAAATATCTTATAAGAAATTTCGAACTATTGAAGGACTTATCAAAAAGAACATATTCGATCTGCTATTGAAAAAGATTCAGATACCCTACTTTCTTAGAGGTGCTACGCTTTCCTCCAATGCTTTTGTTAACTTTGGTAAGCCAGTTCATCTAATTCTTTAAGAAGAAAGTGTTTTATATTGAATTCTTTGTCAAAGATAGCAAAATTTAAATAGTAATAATGAATTAGGTACAAACTAATTGAGAAATTTTAGGTTAGGGTGGAGTAATTATGCATGTTTTCGCTTCTCAAGACCATGTCACTGCCATTGAATGGATACTCAGAGCAATTGTTGGCTTTGCATTTTTTGTAGTAGTAGCAAGAATTATGGGGCAACGGACAATTTCTCAGGTCGGTCTTCTCGATTTTGCGATTGTCCTAATTATCGGGAATATTATTGCCCACCCATTGTCAGATGAGAAACTAGGTTTATCAGGTTCGATGATTACGATGACTGTCATTCTAATCCTTTATTTATTTGGAATTTTATTAAGTTTGCGTTTCAATAAGATAAGAAAACTGTTTATCCCGGCCCCTATTCCNNATTCCACTTATTGAAAATGGTAACGTACTTTATAAAAATTTGAAAAAAGCAAGAATTTCCATCGATGATCTTCTTTCAGAATTACGAATAAACCATACAGAAAATATTCAGAAGGTTGCTTTAGCTTTTTGGGAGCCTAGTGGCTCAATTTCAATATTTTTAAAAAGTGAACACCAGCCGCTTACGCCGAGTTCCTTCAATAGACCTATTCAACCATTTCAATATCCTAAGACAATCATTAAGGAGAAAAAGATAGTCTATGATGAACTGAACCAGATTGGAAAAAGCGAAGATTGGCTTTTGAAAAAATTACAAACAACCTACAATCATGTCACACTTAATGAAATTTTACTTGGAACCATAGATGAAAACGAAAATGTTAAGATATTTCTTTATCAATAAAGAAAACTGTATGGAGTATACATTGTCAATTTTGATATTGTATACTCCTAAAATTTTGTTACATTCATCTTCCATATCATATGATCAAGACCCTCACCCCAGTAATCCTTTAATACAAAATCGGGACTACCAAATTTGTTCTTCCAGATTTTTTGCGAATTCTTATACCCACTATCCAAACAAAACTCCTTAATATCTTTATTTTTTAATGCTACATATATTGATTGTAATAGCAGATTTCCGATACCTTTCCCCTGATATTTTGGGTGAACAAAAACAGTACCTACTTCAATTAGATCACAAAATGCATTATTAGTACTTTTACAAATTAAACTACTTGCACGGCCATATTCGATTGTTCCAACAATTGTTTCGCCATAGGTGGCAATTAGGAAATACCGGCTCTGGCCGCCGCTGTCATAATCACTCTCTAAATAAATCTTTTTAGTTTCAATTTCCTCATCAATATCTTTTGTTAAATGACCTATCCCTTCTTTTTCAAAGGTGTCGACAATGACAGTGCTAAAAAAGAGATGAAGTTCATCCTTATCTTCAATTTTTGGTCTTCTAATATCTACATTTATCGCATAACCCCTCCCTTTTGTTTTTTTCTACATTACATTATACAAACTTACTAAAATACTCCTCTCCTTTATTGGTCATACTAACCAAATGAACATTTTTTATAGATCGGAGGACAAAAGCTTGGAACATTCATGGTTCTCACTGATTCCTTTTTTAATTGTAATTGGAATGGCGATTTGGTTGAAAGATATATTACCTGGACTGGTATTAGGGTTATTAGTTGGAGCGATTCTTGTTACTTCAGATGTTTTAGGTGGAACACAGCAATCGATTATATATATTGTGACAACTTTATCAGATCCAACCAATATTAGAATCGTAAGCTTTTTGTATGTATTTGGTGGTTTAGTTGGAATGATGAACATCTCTGGAGGTATTAAAGGATTTACGGAATGGATTGGGGAAAAGATTAGAAGTGAACGTGGTCTGTTAGGCTTAATTTGGCTCACCCTCCCTTTTACTTTTATGATGCCTATGTTTCGAATTATGATGATTGGTCCTATTATTAAACAACTCATTAAAAAAATGAACCTTTCAAAACAAAAGGTCGGCATGACATTAGATATTTCAACTGAATCAGTAATTGTACTTTTACCAGTTGCGACTGCTTTTGTTGGATTTATGGTTTCACTTGTTGAAGGTGGTATAAAAGGACTTGATTTGGGAATGTCTGCCTATCAAGTGTTTTTATTAAGTATTTTGTTTAATTTTTATGCGATTGTGATGCTTCTCATTGGAATTATTCAAACATTTTGGCCATCGAAAACGAAAAATAGGTCTGACAAAAATCATGATGAAGAAGAACATGAGCATGAATTTCACCGAATGGGAATAAAAAAAGAGCTTTCTCTAGTAAAGGCTCAGCCTTGGAATTTAATTGTTCCGGTATTTCTACTATTAGGATTGTCGCTTTATTTATTATGGGTGGATGGTAAATCACTCGGGGCTCAAACGGTTTTTGAAGCATTTTCGATGGCCGATGCAACCTTTGTGATGTTATTGGCGGTGTTCATTACACTTATTTTTACATTTGTCTTTTATGTAATTCGAAAACAAAAATTACATGAAATTATGTATCATTTTTACGATGGTGGTAATCAAATGATGCAGGCGATTAGCCTATTAATTCTTATATGGGCACTTACTTTATCAGCTGAGGAGCTCGGATTTTCTGCATTTATTAGTTCAAGCTTAGGTTCATTTCTACCTAGCTTTTTAACACCTGCGACCATTTTTCTAATCGGCTCTGTTGTTGGATATTTTATTGGTTCCTCGTGGGGAACTTGGGGGTTATTTATGCCGCTTGGAATTGCGCTAGCTTTATCAACTGGTGCGTCTATTCCATTAACCGTGGGTGCGGTTTTCGCTAGTGGTGCATTCGGAGCATTGACTTCACCACTTGGCGATACAACTATTACAACAGCATCGATTTTGAATATGGACCTAGTTGACTATGCACAATACAAATTAAGGGTTTCGGCGGTTGGTGGCGTTATTGCCATTGTATTATATATCGTTGGAGGTTTAATTATTTGAAAAAGACTAAACAGCAGTTCACATCTGTTTAGTCTTTTTCTTTTAGAAATTTCGTTCTTGATATGTTTTGAAAGCAGGGTTTTTTAATACGATTCCAACAATAATAAACCCAAAAATGGAACCTGCAATTGAACTAAAAATAAACGATGGTACGAAACCAAAAATGGCTGCATCCCTACCAAGTATGAGAGTCGCAATTGGGTAACAAGCCATCGCACCCAACAACCCTGTTCCGATAATTTCACCGGTCATCGCCATTGAGGCTTTCTTTGTCTTTGAATATAAAAATGCTGCTAAAAATGCGCCAATCATACTTCCGGGAAAGGCAAATAAGGAACCCGTTCCAAGCATGTTTCGAAGTAATGATACGGAAAATGCTTGAAGAATGGCATATGCAGGACCTAGGAGTACAGCAGACAATACATTAATAAAATGCTGCATTGGGAAAACCTTTGTGAATCCAATTGGTATTGCAAACAAGTGACTTGTAACCGTTCCAATCGCGACTAGCATCGCTGTAATTGTCATTTTTAATGTTTTACTCATCAGGAATCCTCCACTTAATGATTTAGTCCATTACTAATCCACCATCAACAACCAGGTTCTGCCCTGTTACTCCTTTACTCCAAGGTGAGGCAAAGAAAAGAACCGCATTTGCAACATCCTCTGGTGTCGTGACTTTTTGAAGTGGCGTAGAATCCTTTATTAATTTGAAAACCTCTTCGGAAGTTGCTGAACTCGCGTCAGTTGTTTGAAGCAAACCTCCTGAAATCATGTTCACATTAATGCCATATGCCCCAAGATCTTTTGCCATGTTTCGAGTAAACCCTAAAAGTGCAGCCTTGCTTGTGTTGTAATCATGATAAGCAACGACAGGGTTTTGAAAGAGATTCGTGCCTATTGTGACAATTCGACCAAAGCCTAGCTCTTTCATATCAGAAACCGCTGCTTGAGTTGTATGTAAAGCACCTCGGATTGCCCCTTCAAGCTGGGCGTGATAATCTGCCCAAGAAATATCTTCCGCGTTTTTTCTAGAGATTGGGTCGAAACGAAAATTAATTAAAGCATTATTTACAACTGTTGTTATTGGTTGATTAAAATGCTTCTTCGCTTCATAAAATAAGTTTTGTATTTGTTCACGATCCCTCACATCGGCATGAATCGCAAACGCATTTTCACCAATTTCTTCTTTTAGAAAATGAGCTTGTTCTTCACTTTTGAAATAATTAATCACTACTTTTGCTCCTTCATTTACAAAAGCTTTCACAATTTCCTTACCTAAACCACGTGCACCACCGGTAACAAGAACAACCTGATTCTGTAGTTTCATTCTAGTAGCCTCCTAATATAGTAAATAAGAAATACGCAAAAAAGCCAGACCCACATAAATGGACCTGGCTTTGGTAGCAAGAAAAAATGGAAGTTTTCCATTCTACTTTCCTCCGCCGGTATAACCCGGATCAGGTCCAAAGGGTTAAAAAACGACCGTTTTTCTCTCAGCCCAACCGGGCACCCCTAGTAGTTTGCGAATATTCTTTCTTTAAGCATAGTATGTTCTTACAAAAATGTAAAGGTATTAAATATATTTACTTCCCTCTCGAATACTTAGCTTCGGCAATGTTGTTTCATTTATGAATTGACGGACTGAATCTTGGTTGGTTTTTGAGTACTCTCTTAAGGCCCACCCGATTGCCTTTTGGATGAAAAATTCCTTACTATCTGCATTGGCTATTATATATTTGTATAGGATGGTTTCATTTGTTTCTTCTTTATATTTTAGTTGAAAGAGTATCGAAGAACGTTTAAGCCATAGGTTATCACCGGTTGCCCATTCTTCAATCTTTTCCTCTATAACTCTAGGTGTTTCTTTTGCAATTTTTCCTACTAAATGTGGGGCAAGTACATCAACTGTATCCCACCAAGATTTGGTGGAAATAAGATTTTCAATAATTGCCAAGTGGCTGACATTTATTTTCTCTATGGATTTGACTAAGTAGTCTTGTGCCGCATATTGATATTCACGCTCATCCTTCATCCACAATTGTTCTACAAACTCAAGATTAAGTTCCTGTTTTAAAATACCAGTTTCTCTATAGAATTTACTCGATAATTGTCTTCTTAATGGGGTTTTTATTCCAAGGAATGTGAACAGGTTTTTCATATATTTCTGCATTGGAACAGCGTTCTCAGGATTTCGATTTTCTTCAAATAATTTTACAAGATCGTTTAATTCGTTCATGACTTGCCCCTTACCACTCTTTTACTTTATTGTACTTCATTTCCTTTTTATAGCAAAATAAAAATACCATCTTTTCTATGTAATTACACTTAGGAAAAGATAGTATTTCGGTTTAATTATTTTACTGCATTTTAATAGGTGTTACGAC
>NZ_JBALOX010000178.1:0-9679 GCF_036965165.1 Bacillus sp. JJ1521
TATTAATATCTCAACGATACTCCCTAAAAAACTGTTTATTCTGGGAATCTTTCCATTTGGTCATCTTATTAAATTTCATTTGATTCCCTCTCATATTAAATAAATCTATTAGTTGTTTATAATTAGTACAAATCCAAACGCAAATATTTTAAAACCTATAGTTAGGGATCAACTTTCCGATTACCTTTTACATTATAAAGAAAATCTAAGACTGTTTATTGTACAAGCTAATAAAACCATACCTAGTGTAACCAGGTATGGTTTGTAAATTTTTCACCTAATTTCAATCATTCCATTTCTTCCAAAGCTTATTTATATGTTGACTCATCAAAGTGCCGGTTTCGAAAAGCTCAACTCTTTAAACAAATTCCCATCTATGGGCGAAAAAAANNATCAATTTGAATGTCGTTTCATTACAAAATGTTGATTCTGTGAACTTATACTTCAAAACAATTCTTCTCCAACTTCACTTCAGATTCAGTCGGGAATCTCCACCATTTTCTAGTTTCATACAGCCTCTGTTCTAAGAATATTATAGCGAGAAATAGATCAGCTTTTTCACGCTATACTCCCTTCACTTATTTTGAAAATTATATTATTATCAACCTTGCTTCGAATGTTCTCTTCATTTAGTCATATAAAACACCACTCGACATTCTAGTTTTGAACTTTTTTCGTCGAGTGGTGTCTTTTAATCTTTACTCTGTTTCTTCTACAAATCTTAATTGAATTGATTCTAATACAATTTGGTGATTACTTCGATTTGCTAAAATTGAAAATATGAATGTATGATCGTCTTCGTCTAGAATAAGCGTATCCATCGTTTTTATACTTAACTTATGACCTGTCGTTATCCCTAGGTTTTCATCAATATAATTAACTAAATATCTTGGAACACTCGGTGTTCCAGATGCTAATCGATCACCAATCTTATTCTCTGGTGCAATTGACCCAAGATATAACTCTGTATCTCCTCGATTACCGTCCTTATAAACAACATCAAACTTATATTTACCAGCTGTTTCGATTTTGGTTTTTATCGCAACCCAACCATTTAATGCACCTGACCCGTTAGCTGTTTGAAGATATGGGTACCGTGGTCCATTTGCATATGCTATATCATCGGAACTGGTTGCACCTGAATTTGTTGAATATGTGACGTTCGGATTAAGTCCATTTGTTCTTTGGTATGCAAATTTATACTCAGTAAATACGGATGCGGTCATTTCTATTTTATTGCTTGGATCATTTTGATTAAAGAACTCGATGATATCCCCGTCATAAATGAGGTCATCATCACTCACTATATTTTCAACCGATTTATCCTCTGATCGATAGACAACATAATCTACTGGAATTGAATTTGCGCTAATCATTTCTGTGCGTAAATCAGCTACTTTAATCCCCGGTTCCATTACAACAAATGAACGGTCTTTTCCATCCACGCGATATTTATCAATCATTCGAATGAATTCACTATCTTTATTGATCATTACATTAAATTCTGGAGCGGTAGACGCATCGATAATATAGCTATTCTTAGTCTTTCCATCCGCTGCAGTAACTATCAATTGATCACCTGTTTGAAGGACATCATTACTCGCTTTCAATTCTTCATCTTGATCAGTAACCACATAAGTTTGAGCGCTTCCATCGAAGGATTCTATTGACTCCATTAATTGAGCAACTGTTGTATCGTTATATAATTTAATTTCATTCAACAATGTGTTAATACTGACGATGTAATTATTCTTCGTTGAGACGATTGTTGTGTTATTACTAACTGTGCTGGCACCAATAAATACATATTGAGTAGTATATCTTCCATTAGCGGAAGAAACGATCAATTGATCTGTTGGGGCAATAAATCCACTTTCTTTTACCAAATCGTTTACGTCTTTTACCTGATAACTCTGTGTTGAACCATCTGTGGAAGTAATAGCTCCAAGTACATCTTCCACTTTCGTAAATCCATTAACAGATAGAGTTTTCCCATCATTATCGATGGTAAAAGTCTCTGACTTAATATTTGTGTTCCCACTTGCTACACCAACGAGCTCAATGCTATCAACAATAATCGTGTAAACAGAGCTTGCTGGATTTTTCCCGATAATCGTTGATCGTACTATAGCATCTCCTGTTGAAGGAACGTATACATCACTCATGTCGACTGTATGATAGGCAGACGGTCCATGTTCATCAATTGATCCACCAACATCTGTTCCGTTCACAGATACTTGAACAATTCCTCTTCCATTTGTATTGCTCTTATACGTATATTTTAAGGTATACTTTCCTGCCGGAACATTTGGAATAATGTAATCAACATAATCTCCTACAGTACCACCGTTAAATTCACGGTTAGCTCCACCACTAGCCGAGGATTCATTATTTGTTTTGGTAGTCATTGCTCCACCGAGCACATATCTTCCAGTTTCCCCTTCTATTTTTATTGAAGTAGCACCTGCATTAGACGTAATTATGTGATATGGCATACTCGTTCTATTTTTGGAAACAATCAGCCAATCCCCTTCAACTAACTCACCGGTTGTTTTAGAAATTCCATTACTCTCTGTCACTTCATACTCTAAATCATTTCCAGATATTAGTGGCTGAATCTGAGCAAGTAATTGTTTTACTGTAGCGCCATTTAAAACTCTCACAGTGTCTCTAGTAATCCCTGAAATATTGGGGTGATCCTCTTTTACTTTGATTCTTACATCTTCACCCACATTAATTGTGAAGTTGGCAGAATCATTTCCGTTTTCTGCTGTTACTTGAAGGATATCCCCATCTGTTAACATCGTGCCATCTTTAATTGGTGTACCTTCATGTAGTACTTGATAGCTTTGGACAGAATTATCTTCCGATTGAATTTGTGTAAGCAATTCATTCACAGTTGTACCTGTGATGACATTCACTGTACGCGCGGTATTATTTAAGCCAATCACCTTGCTATCATCAGGTTTTAATAAAATATTTACATTGGCGCTTTCAGCGACGGTAATCTTATATTCTTGAGTTGCTGCAGCACTCTCTGCAGTAACAACCAATAAATCACTACTGACTAGACGACCAGATGCTTTAATGTCTCCCTGTGCATTGACTACGGAATAGCTTTGTCTTGAGCCATCTTCTGAAATAACTTCCTCTTTAATCTGTTCGACAGTCGTTCCAAATTGTACGTCAATTGTATGTTTGGTATTATCCACTTCAAAAATATGTGTACTATTTTCCGATTTTTTAATTGTAGTAGAATCACTCATATTAAATGGATACGTCTGTTTACCTTTGATAGATACATTTTTGATATCAGCCAGAGGTGTTAGTTCATTCCCCCAAGTGTTTTGATAGTAGGTAGAATTTTTAACAGTGATATTATCTGCATTTTTTAACTGGATCACATTACGATTGCCTTTGCCTTTAACCATTGTCACATTATCAAGTGTCGCATTCTTCACATCATCTAGGACAAAGGCATAGCGATCATCATTTTTCTCAAAGTTTACTGTCACATCTTTAAAATGAAGACCATCAACATGACGAGCCCAGAATCCATAAGATGGTTGTTCACCAATGTCTCCAATATTATACTTACCTACACCTAGCTCTGGTGGGCTAATCTCTGAATCCGCGAAACCATTCCCACCTTTTACTAGTACGTCGACATTTTCAAAATGTAGGTTTTCAATATAACCAATATTACGACCATCTGGAAGTGTTGGTCCACCCTCTCCAACCTTGTAACCAGCAATAATTGGTGTGGCTTTGTTTTGACTCGTATATGGTACCCATCGATTCGCGGGATTGCTGTACTGGCTACCTTGGTAAACTTCTTTTATATTTACATCTTTAATATAAATATTTCTTACATGACCAATATTCACGTTTGTGCTTAGAAGCTCATCCCTCATGACACCATTTTCCATGAATTTCATTCGTTCAGCTTTCCCGCCGATAACACGTCCACGGTTAGAAATCGAAATGAAGAATGGTGCACGCGTACGTCTCATTTCAGACATATCGCGAACTGGACCCGTCTTCCCATGGTTTAACCAAATATTTTCAATATGACCTCCATCATTTGTAGATATCGAGAATCCAGCTTTATTTCCTGCTAAAACATAAATATTATCTACGAATAAATTTTTGATATCGTCTACTGTTTCACTTCCAATTTGGAATAGGTTACAATTCGTATCTCCAATGATATTACGTACAAAATAAGTTGTAGCAGGTTTTGTAAAGCCTAATGAGGAGTCACTTCCTGGTTTTACAATATCATCGGATACACCTTTTGCATAAATATTTGTGGCATACACATAGCTGCTTTGCATATAGTCAAAGACGTCACGAGCACCACCACCACTGCCTTTATCATAATAAAAGTCATGGGTATTAATATACTCTGAACCAGTAGCTAGCAAGGCAAAGTGTCCAGCACGATCCACTTTTAACATATTGCTAATATTCGTATCTCTTAGTTCATTCCCATTTTCATCCTTGCCCATAATATAATAAGGTTCGTCTGTTGTTGGTGAATTGGTTTCTTCGTACCATAGGTCCATCCCTTTATCTAATCCACCAAACTCAAAGTTTGTACTAAGCTTAATGGTGACCATCTTATCAGTGCGATTGTCTGGAGCATTATTCATTACTCCATCACCAGTCACCAAATTGTTATTTCCTGTAATTCTTCCATTACCGATGATCTTGAAGTTATCGATTCTTTCTCCAAAAAACATACTGTTTCTAAAGAATGTGTGACCAACATCTTGTTTCGTTAAATAGTTTTCAGGATCTCTATATGGTCCTGTATCTGTTGCAGATGTACCCGACCGATACCCTCTATCTGAGAAATATGTTGTCTCCGGAGCATCTCCACCTCTTAATGCAGCAATCGTCGCATTTTCATGAATATATAAATACACATTGCTTTGTAAGTGAACCGTTCTGACATTAAAAGTTCCATTTTCAAATAGTAGTGTCCCTCCGCCTAATGAATTCAGATACAAAATCGCCTTATTAATGGCATCTGTGTCATCGGCTTTGCCATCACCTTTTGCACCCATAAGCTTCGCATCATATTTACCTGTATAGAATTTTGCGATATTGGAGTCACCAGCATTGTCGCCACCTGTGACAACTAGTTTAAAATAATATTCAGTATTCGGAGTTAAGTTGGAAATCTCAATCGACTTGCCCTTTTGATTAACTGAAACAGGACTTTCCGTCCATGTAGCCCCTTTATCTATTGACTGCATCATTTTGATGAATTTAGCATTTTTGGCAGGGCTCCAATCAAACCGTGCTTTTAAATATGTATCACTTGTTTCTTTATACGTAAGGTTTTTTTCTAATACACGATGAAAATTGCTGATTGTACCAACAACATCCAAACTGATTTTGCTGGATGGGCTTTTCAATACTTCGGGTTCAGATGTCGTATAAGAAGCTTCAAATTCATAAGTTCCTTTATCCATCTTTACATTTTCAAAAGTTATTTGAAGATCCGCACCATTTGCAGGTCGGAAATCAAGTCCTTTAAATGTGATTAATTGGCTCCCATCAGCTTGATTATCAATTTTCACGGTACCCACCTTATCAAAACGATATCCGGCACCAACTCGACCAATTGATTGTGTTTCAAGACCAGAAAGGAAGACCTCTCCACGCCCAATGACATTTACCTTCGTATTATTCATTGTTGCATTGATACCTTTAGGAACTTTCAGCACGACTTCTGTTGCTGGACTTCTCATACCAGCAAAGAAATTTAACACAACATCCGTTGGAGTGTTTGCAGTGATTTCACTATTTATTAGCTCCATCTTGCCTCTTACGGCACCTTTTATCAAATTGATTGTATAATCATGGGATTTGTCCCCAGCACTTACCGTTAAAATATCACCATCAGCGATGGTGTCAGATAGCCGTTTTTCAGCCCCGTCTTCCCCCTTTACAACATAGGTTTGCAGGTTGTCTGATTTAGAAGAAATTTGATTAAATAGTTCTCCAACTGTTCTGATTGTTAATGTAGTACGTCCCGCACCTTCTGCAGTATCTACTGTATAAATAAACGTGTCACCAGACGTAATATAAATAGCATCGTTAGTAATTTTGAAAATATGATCGCCTTGTTCGGATGTAATGATTGACACTTCATTCGGAATTCCCTCAATTGGAACTTCCTTACCTTCCAAAATAGCAATATTGGATTGAGGAACTTGATCTGATGAAGCCCAATTTGTTCCTTTTAGCGCGAAGACTTTTACATGATGATTCGTTATATCTTTTGGAAGCGTTAATTTTACTGGCAGGGATTTACTCTTTCCTTTTTTTATTTCTCCAGTCGTTTCTCCTATATTTACTAATTGATTATTCGCGTCATAAAGGGCGACAATGGACAATACATTTTGGTTCTGATTTGTATTGTTTTGAATATTTACCCTAACATTTAAATTTTTATTCGCTTCTAATTCTTTCATATTAAAAGAAGCGTCAATCGTAAAATCGTTTTCGGCGGCAAAAACAGATATGCCTCCTAACAGCATGCTTAGAATAAAACAAAGTGAAAACCAAAAAATATTACTTTTTTTCAACTGCCTGTCCATCTTTTTTCCCCTTCCTCAATTGTTTTCCAAAGTTATAATAGCGCTTTCGTAACTTTACAACTTTGGAAAAATCATTTTTATATAATTAGTATTTTATAATCGAATAGTCAGCATAATTAAGTATGGTATGATAAACACCAGACCTCTTCTACTTTTAAATTCTGTGTACGGTACATAAACAGATTGGCCACGACCTTAATTGTAGACCCATGTGTTTGATTGAATCGGTTGAACGTGTTTTTATATTTTACGTATACACCATAGCCGAATGTCAGTCCCCTCCTATGAGAGAACTGACATTAATATTAATTAAATATGACAATATTTGATAATGGAATCTGCTCCGAGAATCTCCATTCAGTTCCTTCCAAAGCAAAAACTTTTACATGATAATAATTAACATCTTTTGGCAGTTCTAGTTTTACCGGAAGAGATTTGCTCTTTCCACTTTTGATATTCTTTGTGGTTTCCCCTACTAATACTAGATTGTTATTTTCATCGTATAAAGCTACGACTGCTAGAACATCTTTGTCCCCATCACTGTTGTTTTGAATATTAATCTGGACATTTAAATTTTTATTTGGCTGCAGATCTTTCATGTTAAATGAAGCATCGATGTTAAAAATAGGTTCTGGAGCCTTTTCATAATAGACTGCTATTTGAGGTTTAGTTACTTCCCCTGACTCTTTAGTAGCTAAATCAACATAAGCAGGGATACTTGCATATTCGGACCAGATGGCAATGCTCAATGACGCATTTCCATTTTCTAATGCTTTTTTAATAGCTTCCGTAATATCCCATTGATACGGCTTCTTTTCGCCAGGAACAACAATAGCAGTATCGATCAATTGACCAATTGCAGGGCGATTGCTCCAAGTTAGTGTTCCTTCATACCATTCAGCTAATGGATCGGCTAATTCATAGATGGAGATTGGCAATTCTTCCGGAGAATCCCCTAAGCCCATTCCGTATGCATGAAAGATAACTTGCCCAATATTGTCATGATTAGCCAATTCTGTTAAATCAAAATTCACGTAAGACACCCTTCCACGTGGTAAATCACGCGGATCATTTTTGACAGACATGACTGAACTAGACCCGTAATTCGAATTTGGGTCCCGCTCACTTACCCAAGAATCTGCTGTTACTTGGATCATTTGATCAGCATCACTGATATCAACCAACGATTTAACCATTTTAGGAGCACTTTCCACTTCTACCCCAGATTCCCCAATTACCTTAAATTTAATGAACTTTCCTTTATCTGCAGATTGTACCTTATATAATTTTGAAGTAGCATCTCCAATCGGCTGATATCCACCGTCAAATGAAGTAGAGGCAAACCATTGAAATTTCAAATTTTCTTCAGTTCCACCCACATATTCATATAACCCTTCAATTGTATTTCCTGGAGCTACATCCCCACGAATGAAAACATGATTTATGTAAGGACGTAGTTGTTCACCATTTACCCAAACATTGTCAAAATTTAAATTTCGAATATGTTTGATGATATTTGGATTCGCTGCTTTTTCAACCGTATAATTTTTAACATTCACATCTTCAATTGCCATTGTTTCGTTTCCAACGATTCTAAATGCTCTATCTACATTTTTTGCAGTAACATTTTCGATATTAAAATTGCGATATTTAGAAGGATATAACCCGCTTCCCTCTCCTTTGTAATCGCTATCAAATTCAAGGAGATTTAACGCTTTTCCAACATTAATATTACGAACCCAAACATCTTCAATATATCCTCCACGATCAGTATTTGATTTAAAGTAAATGGCCGCCCTAACGTCAATTAAATCAATGTCCTCCATAAATATATTGCGTGCTCCACCGGACATTTCACTACCAACTGATAAAGCATTATGTCCCAATAATGTATTATTGCGGATAATGATATTTTCACTTGGTTTATTGAGTCGCCAACCATCCTGATCTCTTCCTGATTTAATAACAATACAATCGTCCCCGGTATGAATGTAATTATTTTCAATTAATACATTCGTACTTGAATCTACGTCAATTCCATCGTTATTCAATCGAAAACTTTCAATCGTTAACCCTCTAATAATAATGTTGTTTGAGTACAACGGATGTACGATCCAAAATGGTGAGTCATAAAGAGTAACATCTTCAATTAAAAGATTTTCCGTTTCAACAAATTGAATAAAACTCGGTCTTAGAAAATGCCCCTCACCAAAAACTCGGTCTTCTAACGGGACCCCTTCTTGGCCCATTTTTCTAGATAACGTTTGAGAAGGACCTTGTTTAGGACGCCATGTTGCAAACCCATTTTCTGCATTCCCATCAATGATACCCTTACCGGTAATCGCAACATTTTCCACCTGGTATGCATAAATTAATGGGGAATAATTATATATTTGTGTCCCTTCCCAAGAAGTCAGAACAACCGGTAAATAATCACTCGGCTCCTCACTAAATACCAATCTAGCACCTTCCGAAACATGCAAGTTAATATTACTTTTAAAATGTATTGGACCTTTGCTAAACCATTCTCCTGCAGGAAGAATAACTCTACCTCCACCTTCAGATGCCGCCTTTGTGATTGCTTCCATTATTGCCGGGCGGGCATCACTGACTCCATCACCTACCGCTCCAAAATCAGTAATTAAGTAATCTCTATCTGGGATTTCTGGAGGGGATATTTGGCTAAGAATTTCAGGTACCTGTTCCCATCCATCTTTACTTTTTGCTTGTACTTCATTGCCACCTGACATCACTAAGGGTTGTACGAATAATAACATTATTAGTAAATAGTAGATTAGCTTTTTCACGTTATATCCCCTCCACTTTTTGAAATTCAAATTAAAATCAAACTTGTTTCGAATGTAACCTTCATCGAGTCATAAAAATTACCACTCGACTTTCTAATTTTGAACCTTTTTCGTCGAGTGGCGACTTTTAATATTTTTCCGTTTATTCAACTGCCTGTCCACCTTTTCCCCCCTTCCTCAATAGTTTTTCTAAGTTATAATAATACTTCAAACCTTTACATCGTTGTAAAAATCATTTTCATCTAATTAGTATTAATC
>NZ_JBALOX010000179.1:0-9674 GCF_036965165.1 Bacillus sp. JJ1521
AGAGGTGAAATAAGCGGAGATTTTCCGATTAAATGGAGATTGGAGCTCGTTTCGTGATAAATAAGGGGAGTTTTCCGGTTATGCCAAGCAAAATCTCCCATTTTCATTTTTCGAGCCGATAGGCGGAATCTCTCCGGTTATTTAGCATTTTTTAATAACACTTACTAAGTAAGAGGAATTTTTCCGTCTATTTATGAGATCGGGTGCTTAACCTGATCCACCAACCGATAAGAGTGGATGCTCTTGCACCGATATGCGGAAATTGCCCAAGCCGAAAAACGCTTAACGATATACCCCAAACAGCAGTAGCGGTATACCGCCGAGTCAAAAGACGCTAAACGAAATACCCCAAACATCGTTAGCGGTATATCGCCAAGCCAAAACACGATAAATGATATATCGCAAACGTCATAAACGGTATATCATCAAGCCAAAAAACAATATTCAATATACCGCAAGTAAAAATCCTTCCTCCTAAACCCCATCAATTTTCTCTTTTAAAAAGAGGTAGAGTAGAAAGGGTACTTTATCTGCTGAAACTGCTAGGAACTGTCGAATAAATGGATAATCATTACTCGAGTAGGAATGAAGCAACTCACTCCACCACTCCGTCTCATATCTCGAGATCATACTTAAATTATACAATAATAAATAATGTGTCATGATTTCTGGGAAGTACGTTAATAATTCACGCTCCTTTGGTAGATAATACGTGTTTTCGTATAAATGATACAAAAGTGGAGAACTGGTCAGTGGCAAAAGAAAGTTTGTCGTATTTACCTTTAGTGAAATTGGGTCGGGATTTTTTTCCTCATTTTCCCCATACCTATGGGATGTTGGAAAAGGTAAGGTATGTGAAATAAAGTCCAAGAATCTTCGAGATGTCATGTGATAACTATCCAATGCTTCTATTGGAATGATAAGCGTATTATCATTAGTAACAGGTGTTTTAAAATACAATTGCTGTTGAAAATGCAAACTGAATAAGTTTTGTAATTCAGGAATTCTTTTAAATAACTGGTCCATTGTGAACTTTTCGCCTTCCATTTGATTCACATGAAACATACGCTCGGAAAAATGTGAAAACAGACCGTTTTTCTGGACTTTTACTTCATCATGGAAAAACTCATAGCTTTGCTTTTTTCGTTTTCTTGTTGAGACTCCATGGGCCAGTACAGAAGTAGATTCTGGATACTGGGGATCAACGGTAAGAAGGCAAGCTTTCAACAATTGAACCATACCGTAAAACAAAAGAACAGGCTTAATGGATAGTGGAGCATTTTGAGAAAGCTGATAGTAATTTTGACCGTGCTCTAAATAATAAATAAAGGGATAGCTGTTTTCATAACTTTTTTTATCAGCATCGGGGACAGCCGCTTTTTCATAGCATTTTTGAAGTAAGTGTTGAGTTGTGTTAGCTGCATGTAGTGCATTAAATGACTGCCAAATAAAACGATAATCTAACAAATTCGAAACCTCCAATTACAAACAAAAAAAGTGCAAGACTTGATTAACTTAATAATAAAAAACTCTGAATTATTAAACATATCGATCCTTTCTTGACAGTAGTTTACCCAGTTGATAATCTACTAATAATATTTTGCAATCGAAGGGGGATTTATTTACATGTGGGAAACTAAGTTTGCTAAAGAAGGTCTAACATTTGATGATGTATTACTATTACCAGCTAAGTCAGAAGTATTACCTAAGGATGTCAATCTTGGAGTTAAGTTGACGGAAACACTTAAGCTAAATATCCCTATTATTAGTGCAGGTATGGATACTGTTACAGAGCATGAAATGGCAATTGCAATGGCGCGCCAAGGTGGATTAGGGATCATTCATAAGAATATGTCTATTGAGCAACAAGCCGAACAGGTTGATAAAGTGAAGCGTTCAGAAAGTGGCGTTATCACAGATCCATTCTTTCTTACCCCAGGTCATCAGGTATTTGATGCAGAGCATTTAATGGGGAAATACCGTATCTCTGGAGTCCCAATTGTAAATAATCCACAAGAGCAAGTTTTGGTTGGTATCCTTACCAATCGTGACCTTCGTTTTATTCAAGACTATTCCATTCAAATTTCCGATGTCATGACAAAGGAAAATTTAGTGACTGCACCTGTTGGCACGACATTAGAACAGGCAGAAAAGATTCTACAGAAATATAAAATAGAAAAGCTCCCACTTGTTGATGAAAGTGGAGTATTAAAGGGACTTATTACAATTAAGGATATTGAAAAGGTTATTGAGTTCCCAAATTCAGCAAAGGATTCACAAGGGCGTTTATTAGTTGGAGCAGCAGTTGGGGTATCAAAAGATACAATGCCTCGTATTGCTAAGCTTGTAGCAGCTGGTGTTGATGTAATTGTTGTGGATACAGCACATGGTCATTCAGCAGGTGTTCTTGAAACCGTTAAAGCAATCCGAGACCAATATCCGAGCCTAAATATTATTGCGGGTAACGTTGCAACTGCTGAAGCTACTCGAGCTCTTATTGAAGCTGGTGTTAATGTTGTAAAAGTTGGAATTGGACCTGGTTCTATTTGTACAACACGTGTTGTTGCAGGTGTGGGTGTTCCTCAGGTTACAGCTGTTTATGATTGTGCAACAGAAGCAAGAAAACATGGTATTTCGATTATCGCGGATGGCGGTATTAAATTTTCTGGCGACATCGTAAAAGCATTAGCTGCTGGAGGTCATGCAGTAATGCTTGGTAGCTTACTTGCAGGTGTATCAGAAAGCCCAGGTGAAACTGAGATATTCCAGGGTCGTCGCTTTAAGGTTTATCGAGGTATGGGTTCTGTTGCAGCAATGGAAAAAGGAAGTAAGGATCGTTACTTCCAAGAGGATGCGAAAAAATTTGTTCCTGAGGGCATTGAAGGACGTCTTCCATACAAAGGCCCACTTACAGATACAATTTATCAGTTAATTGGTGGTATTCGTTCTGGTATGGGGTATTGTGGTACAAAGGATTTAGAAGAGCTAAGAGAAAATGCTCAATTTATTAAAATGACAGGTGCAGGATTACGTGAAAGTCATCCACATGATGTACAAATTACAAAAGAGGCACCAAACTATTCAACGTTATAAGATATATTTCGACAAAATAATCCATTGGTAGGATTTTTATATTGTGGTAGATAGAGTCATGTACTCTGTCTATTTTTTTTGGAACACATATGTTAAAATGTTGTTTGTGTGTAAAACGAATCAGGAGGTTTATTACGTGAAAAACCAAACACGAAAAAGATTGATTATCAGTTTACTAACAATCTTTTTATTATCGATTTTTATAAATCCACTTACCACTGTTCAAGCTGAGGCATTAGCTCCGGACATTGAAGCAAAATATGCAATTTTAATAGATGGTGACACAGGAAGAGTACTCTATGAAAAAAATGCAGATGTTGCTGCACCGATTGCAAGTATGACAAAGATGATGACTGAATACCTTGTGTTAGAGGCTATAGATGACGGTAAAATTTCATGGGATGACACAACTGTAATTAGTGATTATGCATATGCAATCTCAAATCCTAGTAATGGATTTTCGGGTGCAGGTCTTACACAAAGTAAGCCATATCTAATTGAAGACTTATACAATGCAATGGCAATCTATTCTGATAATGCTGCGAGTATTGCCTTAGCTGAATTAGTGGCTGGTACAGAGGCTAATTTTGTAAAAATGATGAATGAAAAAGCAGCTGAACTAGGTCTACCCGACTCTCATTTTGAAAATAGTACGGGTTTAACGAATCAAATGCTTGAAGAAGTCTATCCAGCTGGAAGAGACATAAATGGTGACAATATTTTATCAGCAGAATCCGTTGCTTTATTGGCATTTAGTTTAATACGAGATTATCCAGTGGCATTAGAACATTCAAGTATTCCACAAATGAATTTTGAAGGTAAAAAACTAAATAACTGGAATTGGATGCTAAAGCATGATCCTGCAGAATCACCCAATTTTGTCCCATATTACTATGAAGGTATGGATGGGTTAAAAACAGGATATACAAGTGCAGCTGGTAAAAGCTTCACTGGTACTGCTGTAAGAAATGGACAAAGATTAATATCAGTTGTGATGAATACTACTAATGAAGGGGATGCCCCTCGTTTTGTAGAAACAAAGAAACTATTGGATCATGGATTTAACAATTTCGAGAAAGTTGAAATTTTCCCTAAAGGTTTCCAATTAAAAGGCCAAGAAAAACTTAAAGTTCTAAAAGGGAAAGAAAAAGAAGTTGATATTGAAACAAATAAACCTATATCGATTTTGATTAATAAAGGTGAAGATAAATCCTTATATGAAGCATCATACGTTTTTGATAAATCAATCGTTTCGAAAGATAAAGAAGTAACAGCACCAATTAAAAAAGGTGAAAAAGTTGGTTCAATGAAACTTTCCTATAAAGGTGATAGCGAAATTAAATTTATTACCCAAAAAGTACAAGATGTAGTTCTTGCAGACCTTGTTACAAAAAATGAAGTAGAGAAAACAAACTGGTTTGTTCTCATGATGAGAGGAATCGGTGGGTTCTTTGGTGATATTTGGTCAAGTGTTGCAAATACTGTAAAAGGTTGGTTTTAATCTTAGGTAATGGTCTTCCTCCCTATTTTTGGGAGGGAGGCTTTTTTTATATCTTAACCAGTACTATTTTGATATAATTACTAGGAAATATAGAAAATCTGCGTTAGAATAATCTTAAGATTTTTTTAATGGGCATTTATTATCTAGTAAAATATGATATGATAGAGCCTATAAATACACTAATTAATTTTACATCATATAGGGGGAAGTGTAATGGCAAATACAGGTACAGATCGAGTAAAACGAGGAATGGCTGAAATGCAAAAAGGCGGCGTTATTATGGACGTTGTTAATGCAGAGCAAGCTAGAATAGCTGAGGAAGCGGGTGCTGTAGCGGTAATGGCATTAGAGCGTGTTCCAGCTGATATTCGTGCAGCAGGCGGAGTTGCTAGAATGGCCGACCCAACAATAGTTGAGCAAGTGATGAATGCTGTTACTATTCCTGTTATGGCAAAAGCTCGTATTGGTCATATAGTAGAAGCAAGAGTACTAGAGGCTATGGGTGTTGACTATATTGATGAAAGTGAAGTATTAACTCCGGCAGATGAGGAGTTCCATTTAAATAAACGTGATTTTACAGTTCCATTTGTATGTGGATGCCGTGATTTAGGCGAAGCAACTCGCCGAATTGCTGAAGGTGCATCAATGCTTCGCACAAAGGGTGAGCCTGGAACAGGTAATATCGTTGAAGCAGTGCGTCATATGAGAAAAGTAAATGCTCAGATTCGCAAAGTTGTTGGAATGAGTGAAGATGAGCTTATGACTGAAGCTAAAAATTTAGGGGCACCATATGAATTATTGCTTCAAATTAAACAAGAAGGCCGTTTACCAGTTGTTAACTTTGCAGCAGGTGGTGTTGCAACTCCAGCAGACGCAGCATTAATGATGCAACTAGGTGCTGATGGTGTGTTTGTAGGCTCTGGTATTTTTAAATCTGATAATCCTGCCAAGTTTGCTCGTGCAATCGTTGAGGCAACTACACATTATCAAGATTATGAATTAATCGCGCAACTTTCTAAAGGCTTAGGAAATGCCATGAAGGGAATTGAGATTTCATCATTATTACCAGACCAACGCATGCAAGAACGAGGCTGGTAAGTAAGAGGGTGTTCGAGTGTGGTTAAAATAGGGGTACTAGGACTTCAGGGGGCCGTTAGAGAGCATGTTCGTTCGGTAGAAGCCTCCGGGGCAGAAGCAGTCATCGTTAAAAAAGTAGAACAATTTGATGAAATAGACGGATTGATCATTCCTGGTGGGGAAAGTACAACAATGCGTCGTTTAATTGATAAATATGGTTTTCTGGAACCTCTTCGTTCATTTGCTGAACAAGGTAAACCGATGTTTGGTACATGTGCGGGGTTAATCCTTCTTGCAAAGAAGCTTGTTGATTATAAAGAGTCACATCTTGGTCTGATGGATGTGACAGTCGAACGAAACTCTTTTGGTCGTCAACGTGAGAGCTTTGAAGCAGAGTTGATGATTCCAGGAATTGCTGAGGACTTTGTAGGTGTGTTTATTCGTGCACCACATATTGTGGAAGCGGGAGAAAATGTTGAAGTACTTGCAAAGCATGATGGTAGAATTGTGGCAGCACGTGAAGGTCAATTTTTAGGTTGTTCTTTTCATCCTGAGTTAACGGATGATCACCGTATTACAGGTTATTTTGTAAAAATGGTAGAAGAATCAAAAACAAAAAATCTTGTATAAACGATAGAAACGTGGTAAAACTTAAGATAAATAATAAAATGAAAAAATCTATGATAGGAACTAGTAGCTTGTTTTTTTTCTTAAGAGAGTCGGTGGGTGGTGTGAACCGATGAAAAAGGCTTGTGAATCCATCCTTGAGTGAGATACTGAATTTTTTTGTCATTCTAGTAGGTATTTCCGGTAAATCCGTTATCTTTTTCAAGAGGGGAATACGTGTATTCTCAACTAGGGTGGTAACGCGGGTTAACTCTCGTCCCTTTTTTAGGGGACGGGAGTTTTTTATTTTGCCCGTGGCTGCCGATAAGCGGTGAAGCTATGATGGATTACATGTAATGCTACAAACTATATAGATTTTAGGAGGTTTAAGTAATGTTAGATATTAAATATTTACGAAGCCATTTTGACGAGGTAAAGGAAAGACTTCAGTTTCGTGGTGAGGACTTAACAGACCTAGGCCGTTTTGAGGAATTAGACAAGAAACGCCGTGAGCTAATTGCAAAGACAGAGGTGTTAAAAAGCCGTAGAAATGAAGTGTCAGGGCAAATTGCTGTTCTAAAAAGAGAGAAAAAGGATGCGGACGCTCTTATTTTAGAAATGCGTGAGGTTGGAGATAAAGTCAAGGAGTTGGATACGGAATTACGTGATGTGGAAGAACAATTAGAACATCTTATGTTATCTATTCCAAACATTCCTCATGAAAGTGTGCCAATTGGTGAATCTGAGGATGACAATGTTGAAATTCGAAAGTGGGGCGAGATCCCTGAGTTTGGTTTTGAACCAAAGCCACACTGGGAAGTTGCTGACCAACTTAAAATTTTAGATTTTGAACGTGCAGGGAAGGTCACTGGAAGCCGTTTTGTTTTTTATAAAGGGCTCGGAGCTAGACTAGAAAGAGCGTTATTTAACTTTATGTTAGACCTTCATGTGGAGGAACACGGGTATGAGGAAGTCATCCCTCCATATTTAGTGAACCGTGCAAGCATGACTGGTACAGGTCAACTTCCGAAGTTTGAAGAAGATGCATTTCTAATCGAAAGTGAAGACTACTTCTTAATTCCAACTGCAGAGGTTCCCGTTACGAACCTACACCGTGATGAAATCATAAGCGGCGGAGAAATGCCAATTAAATATGCAGCATTTAGTGCTTGTTTCCGTTCTGAAGCGGGTTCTGCTGGAAGAGATACAAGGGGCTTGATCCGGCAACATCAATTTAATAAAGTGGAGTTGGTGAAGTTTGTTAAACCAGAAGATTCTTATGCAGAATTAGAGAGTTTGACAGCAAATGCTGAAAAAGTGCTTCAGTTATTAGGCCTTCCATATCGTGTCTTAAGCATGTGTAGTGCCGATCTTGGATTCACAGCAGCGAAGAAATATGACATTGAAGTATGGATTCCAAGCTATGAAACGTACCGTGAAATTTCTTCTTGTAGTAATTTTGAAGCATTCCAAGCAAGACGTGCAAATATTCGCTTCCGCAGGGACAGAGATTCAAAGCCGGAGCATGTTCACACATTAAATGGGTCTGGACTTGCAATAGGTCGTACTGTGGCTGCAATCCTAGAAAATTACCAACAGGAAGATGGTACAGTTATTATTCCTGAAGTATTACGTCCATATATGGGAAATAAAGAAGTAATCGGTCCGAAAAAGTAAGAAAAACGTTATAGCCAGGATTTACCATTGTCCTGGCCTAAAAAAAGTTATTAAAAAATGTTGACTTCTACTTTTGTTCTATGGTATATTAATTTTTGTCGATACGGAGGAATACCCAAGTCCGGCTGAAGGGATCGGTCTTGAAAACCGACAGGGGTGTTAAAGCCCGCGGGGGTTCGAATCCCTCTTCCTCCGCCATTATTGAAATTAATACTAGCGCATAAAGTATTGGAGATGAACTCGTTCCTATTGAGGTAACGAGTTTTTTACTTTTTATAGAAATAAATGCAGTCATAAAAGAACCCCCATCGAGGTTACCACTCAACAGGGGTTCTTTTTTTAGCTTTTTAAAAGTTCAGTTTGTCTAATGAAACTTGAAATTTTTTCGATAACTGGCTCAATTGAACTGCCATCTTTCATAATATCATATTCATTAATGTTTAATCGAAGAACTGGGCAAGCATTAAAATTATTAATCCATTTTTCATATCTGCCATGCATTTCTTCCCAATAAGAAATTGGTGTTTGCTGCTCCATCGGTCTTCCGCGTTCATGTATTCGACTAATAATATCATCAAGACTTCCTTCAAGATAAATTAATAAATTTGGATGAGGGAAATAAGGTGTCATCACCATTGCATCGAAAAGGTTGGTATAGGTCTCATAGTCGACAGGTGCCATTGTTCCTTTTTCGTAATGCATTCTTGCAAAAATGCCTGTATCTTCGTAAATGGAACGGTCCTGGATAAATCCACCGCCATATTCAAAAATTTTCTTTTGCTCTTTAAAGCGTTCTGCAAGGAAATAGATTTGAAGGTGAAAGCTCCATCTTTCAAAATCTGCATAAAACCGATCTAGATATGGGTTTGTATCCACTTTTTCAAAGGATGTTCTAAATCCAAGTGCATCGGCAAGCGCTTTGGTCATTGTCGATTTCCCTACTCCAACTGTTCCTGCAACGGTGATCACTGCGTTACTAGGGATATCATATTTATTACGCAAATTCATTATGTGTAACTCCTTTTTCAAGAATGATGTCTTCTACTTTTGTTAGAATTTGATCAAGGTCTTCTTTATTCTGGACAAAGTCAAATTGGTCCCCATTAAATCGTATGACAGGAATATCTGGGTGGGATTTTTCAAACTGTATCATGAATTGTTCATAATCACGGCTTAATTGACTTAAGTATGCTGGGTCTATATTTTTTTCAATATCCCTACCACGCATCTTTATCCGCTCTAATAAAGTATCAAGACTTGCGTGTAAATAGATGACAACATTTGGAACAGGCATGTCTGCTGTTAAAATGTTATAAATCTGGAGATATTTTTGATACTGATGTGCTTTTAATGTACGTTCAGCAAAAATAAGATTTTTAAATATATGATAATCCGCAACAACCGGTTGGTTTTTTTGAAGGTAAAAATGATTAATGTCTTCAAGTTGTTTATATCGGTTACAGAGGAAAAACATCTCTGTTTGAAAGCTCCACTCATCGATATTCGTATAAAATTTCCCAAGGAATGGATTTTCGTCAACAATCTCTTTTAGTAAGGTAAATTCAAAGCGTTCTGAAATCGCCTTTGCTAATGAGGTTTTGCCAACTCCGATCGGACCCTCTACTGTAATAAAAGGAATCCTACTCCCCATCTCGTGTCCCCCTTTTTCTCTAATCAAATCGCCTTGGCGTATTTGCGCCCGATTTTTAGGCCCGCAGGA
>NZ_JBALOX010000179.1:9744-16376 GCF_036965165.1 Bacillus sp. JJ1521
CATCAGCCGGAGGCTTTAACTTTATTCAGCCATGACTTTAATCCCGCGCAATATTGTATATATAAATGCATTCATTTTTCCAAAAGGATACCATTGTGAATAAAGTTAAATTGCACAGATAAGCATTATTTTATCATAGGAATGATGAAGATTGTTATGTATTGTCGAAAAAACAAATTGGAAAATTTGAGGCCCACAGGATGTGGGTCACATAGACTTGCCACAGGACGTGGCGTTCTTAGTCTTTGATCTGCCAATGCTGGAAAAATAAAAAAGGAACCCGAATAGTCGAGCTCCTTTGAAAAATACTATCTTTTTACAACATGGAAATTGTTAGTGATCAAAAGCCAGTTTTGCGGGAAAGGAAGCCCCAGTTTCCAGTAGCTAATTCCTCGTAAATTCAATTCCTTGATCAAATTAAATTTTGCCTGAATACTTCTTGCGTCCTCAAACCAGACCTTATGCTCCTTTCCGGCTGAGTCCGTATAGTCAAAGTGTGGTGCTTGGGCTTTTGTATCATATTGAATCGCAACATTATGTTCTTTTGCAATTTCAATCGCTCGCTGTGGGCTAACAGCCTTAGCATACTCGCCTCCTTGAACAAATGGCAGTGTCCAATCATAGCCATAGAGGTTTTGCCCCATCATAATTTTAGATGCTGGCATTTCGGTAAGAGCATACTCAAGGACATCCCGAACAGGACCAATTGGCGATACTGCCATAGGAGGTCCTCCGCTATACCCCCATTCATACGTCATGATCACAACAAAGTCGACAATCTCCCCATGCGCTTTATAATCATGTGCTTCATACCATTCCCCTTTTTGCTCAGCGCTTGTCTTAGGGGCAAGCGCGGTTGAAAGAAGCCATCCTTCTTGGCCAAAACGTCGCTTTGCTTTTCGTAAAAAGCTGTTATAGGCTTCGCGGTCTTCCGGGCGTAAAAATTCCATATCAAAATGAATATCGCGGAAACCATATTTTTTTGCTGTTTCGACAATCGTATTTAATAGCTTATTTTGGATATCTTCATTAGTTAGCACGAGTTTACCTAAATCAGCACTAAATTGGCCGTTTTCTAAATTAGCAACAACCATCATCAGGGTTACATTATTTGTCTTTGCGATACTTTGGAAATTGTTCAGCGGTGGCTCCTTTAAAGTACCGTCTCGTTGGATTTGAAAGTTAAAAGGGGCTAAGTAGGTTAAATATGGAGCAGCTTGTCGTGCACTTCTTTCAAGAGCGGGACTTACTGAAGACCCTAATGGTTCTACATAGGCATTGATTTCTGCATTTCGTTTCGGGCGTTCCGGAATATAGATTCTAAACCCAACCTGTAGTGGTCGATTAGGTGGAATGTGATTAATTTGTGCTAATTGCTGATAATTAAGACCGAATTTGTTTGCAATGGACCAAATGCTATCACCAGGCTCCACCCAATAAAATTGACCAACAATCGGAATGACCATAGCCTGACCGACCACAAGGTTATTAGGATCAGGAATTTGATTTGCACGAACAATCTCATCCGCTGTTGTTCCATAAGCTTGAGCGATTCCTGATATAGATTGACCCCGTTCTACAACATGAATTTGCATGTTTGACCTCCTCATTCTACAATCTAGGTAACACACCTTTATTACTCTATGAGAGAATATGGAAGATGATGCTGGGTTATATGAATGTTCAAAAAGTGCGGTGAATATGACGCATCGATTGAGGAATTTCGACTAAATACCGACACGTCCTGTGTCGAACGTAGAAGTTACCATATCCTGTGGAAGCGCGTTGGCTTGCTTCTCCGGTCCTCAAAGCTACACCGCCTTGAAATTTCGACGCACAGGTTGTGCTAGTGTCGACAATGCGACAGGACGTGGCGCTTTTGTCGACGCGGTCCTCTTCATCCTCCTTTTTGAACTACTATTTAAAGTGCTTAATTACCTAAAAAGGGAGTATTTAATCTGATGAAGTCTGACGCGTATTATATGAAAATGGCAATTGAAGAAGCGAAAAAGGCAGCAGCTATAGATGAAGTACCTATTGGGGCGGTTTTAGTTATGAATGATGAAGTGATTGCCTCAGCCCATAATCTTCGTGAAACACAACAACGTTCCATTGCGCATGCAGAGTTACTTGCAATTGATGAGGCGTGTAAACGAACGGGATACTGGAGATTGGAGAATGCTACCTTATATGTCACCCTTGAGCCTTGTGCAATGTGTTCGGGCGCAATTGTATTATCTCGGGTTTCTAAGGTCGTATACGGGGCAAGTGATCCAAAAGGCGGCTGTGCAGGAACTTTGATGAATCTTTTACAGGAACAAAGATTCAACCATCAGGCAGAAGTCGTATCGGGTGTCTGTGAAGAGGAGTGCGGACAACTGTTAAGCACCTTTTTTAAAGAAATCAGAAGGAAAAAGAAAGAAGAAAAAAAGCGCATATCTAGTACGACTTGAAAAAACTTACAGTTAGTATGGATTGATTTTTTTTGCCTCAGCCTTTATACTAAGAATGTGTCACAAAGACACCTAACATTTGGTATCAATTTTGCCGTGCTAAGCGGGGAGGTAGCGGTGCCCTGTACTCGCAATCCGCTCTAGCGAGGCCGAATCCCTTCATAGAGGGTAGTTATTGTGGGGTCTGCCTCAAGTAAGTGGTGTTGACGTCTGGGTCCTACGCAATGGGAACCCGTGAACCCTGTCAGGTCCGGAAGGAAGCAGCAGTAAGCGGACCATCCCATGTGCCGTAGGGTTGCCTAGACCGAGCTAACTGCTTGAGTAACGCCTGGAGTAACTATTCGACGGAAGGTGCACGGCAGTTATACTACATAAAACAACTCACTCATTCGGGTGGGTTTTTTTATTGTCTAGCTCTAGGTGCCATCGGCTCTCTGGTCTAAGCCAATCCCTTCGGAAGGTAAAGTGCACCTTCTGTCAGCGCCCGTCTTATGCTTGTCGCCGATGAGTAGGCGCCCTGCGCTTTTCCTATTTATTTTTATGATAGAATGCTTTGTACTTAAATATTCACTTCCTGTATAATAAGAAATGGACGATAAGAAGGAGGGGCAATACCAATGGCATATCAAGCATTATACCGTGTCTTTCGACCACAAACCTTTCATGATGTGGTTGGACAAGAACATATCACGAAAACTTTAATGAATGCCCTTCTTCAAGATAAGTTTTCGCACGCCTATCTTTTCTCAGGCCCAAGGGGAACTGGAAAAACTAGTGCCGCGAAAATTTTTGCAAAAGCAGTAAACTGTGAGCGTTCTCCTGTGGCTGAACCTTGTAATGAGTGTGCGGCATGTAGAGGTATTACAGATGGCTCAATCGCTGATGTAATTGAAATCGATGCTGCATCGAACAATGGTGTCGATGAAATCAGAGATATTCGTGATAAAGTGAAATATGCTCCAAGCGTTGTACGGTATAAAGTATATATCATTGATGAAGTACATATGCTGTCAATCGGAGCGTTCAATGCCTTGCTAAAAACCTTGGAGGAACCACCAAGACATGTTATTTTTATATTGGCAACAACGGAACCTCATAAAATTCCACTAACGATCATTTCAAGATGTCAACGTTTCGATTTTCGTCGCATTACCACACAAGCCATTGTGGGGCGTATGAAAACGATTATTGGTGAAGAAGATGTGACAGTTGACGACCAAGCCCTTTATGTAATTGCAAGAGCGGCTGAAGGTGGAATGAGGGATGCCTTAAGCTTATTGGACCAAGCGATTTCGTTCAGTGATGACGAGGTGAAGCTTGAGGATGTCCTTACGATTACTGGAGCTGTTTCACAATCCTTTTTAACCAATTTGGTCAGGGCGGTTCGCGACCGTGATGTTCGAACGGCATTAAAGACGTTGGACGAAATGATGGACCATGGGAAAGATCCGATGCGCTTTATCGAAGACATCATCTTCTACTATCGGGATATGCTTTTATATCAAACAGCCCCCCAGTTAGAAGAAGTATTAGAGCGGGTCTTAGTCGATGAGGACTTTACTGAACTTGCAAAAAGCATACAGAGCCATGAAATTTACGAAACTATCGACATTTTAAATCAAGCCCAGCAGGAGATGAAGTGGACGAACCATCCAAGAATTTTTCTAGAGGTAGCGCTTGTGAAGCTTACCCAAATGGATCAAAAACAAACGCTAGAATCACTGCCACAAATTGAAGGCTTGATGAATAAAATAAATATGTTAGAATCTGAACTTGCATCCATTAAGGAAAAAGGTGTTACAGCCCATCCGCAGGATGCCAAGCCAGCTGAAAAACGTCCACAAAAGTCTTCTAGGAATGGTTATAGGACGCCAGTTGGAAGAATTAATGAGGTTTTAAAGAGTGCAACAAGACAAAACCTTGACCTGTTAAAAGGAAAATGGGGCGATATGCTTGACCAACTTCGAAGTCAAAACAAAGTATCACACGCAGCCCTTTTAATTGAAAGTGAACCAGTTGCAGCTTCTACCAATGCTTTTGTGTTAAAATTTAAATACGAAATCCATTGTAAAATGGCATCCGAAAACCCAGAAGTAACAGAAAACCTCGAAAGTATTCTTTCTACATTAACTGGACGCAGGTTTGAAATGATTGGTGTACCAGATGATGAATGGGGTAATATTAGAGAAGGGTTTATCCGTGGGCAACGAACCGATGATGAGGAAAGACCTGAGGATACAGAAGACCCTCTTATTGCAGAAGCGATGAAAATCGTTGGTGCAGAGCTCATTGAAATAAAGGAATAATAAAAGGTTAATCTAAAGGAGGAAATTGACATGATGCGTGGCGGCGGAATGGGAAATATGCAAAAAATGATGAAGCAAATGCAAAAAATGCAAAAGGATATGGCAAAGGCACAGGAAGAACTAGCTGAAAAGGTAGTTGAAGGAACTGCTGGCGGTGGCATGGTCACTGTAAAAGCAAACGGTCAGAAAGAAATTATTGATGTCATCATTAAAGAAGAAGTGGTAGATCCAGAAGATATCGAAATGCTTCAAGACCTTGTGTTAGCAGCAACAAACGATGCCCTGAAGAAAATCGAAGACCTCACAAATGAAACGATGGGTCAATTCACAAAAGGAATGAACCTACCGTTCTAATCGGGAAAGGACTTAGATAGATATGCATTATCCTGAACCAATATCTAAGCTAATAGATAGCTTTATGAAATTGCCAGGTATCGGCCCGAAAACGGCCGTACGTCTGGCTTTTTTTGTATTAAGTATGAAAGAGGATGTCGTACTTGATTTTGCTAAGGCACTTGTTAACGCGAAACGAAACCTCACATATTGCTCCAATTGCGGGCATATAACAGATAGAGATCCATGTTACATCTGTGAAGATGAACGTCGTGATAAAACGGTTATCTGTGTACTTCAAGATCCTAAAGATGTAATAGCAATGGAAAAAATGAAGGAATACAATGGTTTATACCATGTGTTACACGGCGCTATTTCTCCGATGGATGGCATAGGTCCGGAGGATATTAAAATACCTGAACTACTAAAAAGACTTCAAGATGATACTGTACAAGAAATCATTTTAGCGACTAATCCGAACATCGAAGGGGAAGCTACAGCTATGTACATTTCCCGTCTGCTAAAACCTACAGGAATTAAAATTACAAGAATTGCTCATGGATTACCAGTCGGTGGAGATCTAGAATATGCTGATGAAGTAACTTTATCAAAGGCGCTTGAAGGACGTCGGGAATTATAGGAGGCCTTTTATGCTTTTTAAAAAGAAGGGAAAGCTTCGAAAACAATTTAACCAAGAGCTCTTTAGTCAATTAGAAATCGCAAAGAAGGAATGGATGAGACAGAAAAGCCTCATTGAAAAAAGTGTCGAACCCTCTGATGATGTTTTAAGTGAACTAAAAGTAGCGGAAACAAAATACTTCTTTTTATTACGAGAAGCAAAAAGGCGAAAAGTATTTTTATAAACAGTAAATCCTACCAGGAAAGATAAACATCTTAAAGGTAGGATTTTTTTGTTAAAAGCTTGCTCCAATAAAAATAGGACAAAAGGTTCTTAAAATCCTTGGTTCACATAGAATAGTAGTACAAGTTATGTGAAGGGGTGAAGGTTGATTGGAACCAAAGGTTGTTATATCCATACTCGGAGGATTAATCGTGCTTGTGCTTCTGATGGGAGCTCCTCTTAAGCCCATTCGCTTAGTAGGACAAGTGTTTGTTAAAATCCTAATCGGTGCATTGTTTTTATTTTTCTTAAATGCTTTCGGACAATCATTTGATTTACATGTACCAATTAATCTGGTTACATCTGCAGTATCTGGGCTACTCGGACTTCCTGGCTTAGCTGCACTCGTAATCATAGATTTATTTATAGTAGGTTAAAAAAACAAATGGTGTACTCATTTGTTTTTTTATTGGGGTTAATAAGGTAAAAGGGTATATAGATAGGGTTAGTTTATAGACGTAGAAATTATTTTAATATAACTTATTGACATTCTATTAAATCGGGTGTATATTTATATTCCTCACAGGGAAAACCTTTTGAATAAGAAAAACATAAAAAATAGTGTTGACTTATTTTTGTGAGGATGTTATATTAATAAAGTCGCTTCTGAGCGGCGGGTCAAAAAAGTTCTTTGAAAAC
>NZ_JBALOX010000180.1:0-11621 GCF_036965165.1 Bacillus sp. JJ1521
AAAGATGTTTCGGAGAACCTCAACAAGGAAAAGGAACCAAGGTTATTAACCGAAGTGTTGAAGTAGCAACTAATTCGCTTACAGCGATGATAATAAGAAGTAAGGCGGACCAAGATCATCTTTTAGAAGTAAGAAGGATAATTGAAATACAAACGGTTCGTTTAGCTGCCATGAGAGCTAATGAACAAGATTTGAGTGATATGAAAAAGGCGCTAGAAAGAATGAATAATGCCGATACTCCCGACGAGGAATACAATTTTAGTGATTTAAAATTCCATGTTTTGATTGCGAGAGCTTCTAAAAATCCGATTCTCGAGTCTTTTATGAATGCAATCCAACCTTTAATTCTTGAAGCAATTAAGTTAACACAAAACCATCAACAAAGACCTGAAACAACCAGTAACTTCCATGCAAATATATATGAAAGTATTGTTTTAAGAGATGCTGATTTAGCAGAGAAATGTATGCGAGAACACTTAGTGGCTACAGAAAAAATGATTCAGTCGTTAAAATTAATTATCAGTGAGTAATCTTAGTTTACTTTGTATCTAAACATAATTATTTGAAGGTAAGGGAGGGATATTAGAATGTCTCTTAATAAAAAATCAGCCATTTTTTATTTTACTCTTGCAGTACTTTGTTTTATTTACTTCTTATCTGCCATTAAAATACCTTTTGGCAGTTTATCAAAACCATTACAAGGATTTTTTCCTGTAACGTTAAGTGTTATAGGAATAGCTTTATGCTTGTTTAATGGAATTCGAGACTTAGTAGAAAAGTCAAAACCGAATAAAGAAACGGGTCTGGAAGAGTCAGGTGTAGAATTTACAGATAAAAAGGCAGTATTCAAGCTTGTATCTTATATAGGTGTCATCATCCTTTTTATCTTATTAGCAGGTATTTTAGGCACGTTTACGTGCATATTCCTATTAGTTCTTGTACTAAGTAAAATACAAGGCTTACCAGGTATTGTTAAACCATTATTTATTGCAATAGGAACTGCAGTTGTTTTTTACCTTGTTTTTGGTTTACTACTTGAAGTGTTATTGCCAACAGGCATATTTATCTAAAACTTGATTCGATATTAAGGGGGTGGGATTAAATGATTATAGAAAGTCTACTTACAGCCTTTTCGCAAGCCTTTACTTGGGAAAATTTATTAGCGTGTTTCATAGGTGTATTTATTGGAACGATTGTAGGAGTGTTACCAGGTATAGGGCCAGTTGGAGCAATGGCTCTATTACTTCCATTTAGTTATGGAATGGATCCGGCAGCTGGGATGATCATGTTCGCAGGAATATATTATGGATCCATGTACGGTGGATCGACAACCTCTATTTTATTGAATATGCCTGGAGAATCAGTTTCCGTTATTACTACTTTAGATGGCTATCAAATGGCTAAGAAGGGAAGAGCTGGAGCTGCACTGTCAATATCAGCAATAGGTTCATTCATTGCTGGTACATTGGGGATAGTTGGATTAATGTTGTTTGCACCTCCTCTAGCCAAATTCGCATTGAAATTTGCGGCGCCAGAATATTTTGCAATAGCAATACTTGGAATTATTCTATTAAGCAACTTGACTGGAGGCTCATTTTCTAAGTCTTTTTTAATGGTCATTATTGGAATGATGCTTAGTAGTATAGGAACTGATCCACTAAGTGGATTTAATCGATTAACATTTGGTATTCCTGAACTTACAAGAGGGATTGACATGTTGCCAATTGCTATGGGGGCTTTTGGATTAGCTGAAATACTATCCACTGCTATTGCACCATATAAGACTGGTAAACTCATAAAAATTAAGGCAAAAGATTTATATCCAAAAAAGCACGAGATGAAGCGCTCAGTTAACCCCATTATGAGGGGCTCTATTTTGGGATTCTTTGTTGGATTAATACCTGGGCCATCTGGGGTTATTTCAACTCTAGTATCCTATAAGGCAGAGAAAGCAATTTCGAAAAATCCAAGTGAATTTGGTCAAGGTGCAATTGAGGGGGTTGCAGGACCGGAATCAGCGAATAATGGTGCTACTGCCGGATCAATGATTCCACTTTTAGCAATGGGGCTTCCTTTTAATGCGAATACGGCCATGCTTTTAACAGGATTAATGATTCATGGAATTACACCTGGTCCTACTTTTATTACAGACTACTCTGAGCTATTTTGGTTAGTTATTGCGAGTATGTACATTGGTAATGTTATATTGTTAGTTTTGAATTTACCACTTGTTGGACTTTTTGTTAAATTAACGAATGTGCCAGCTAATATTCTAATGCCGATTGTTACAGCTTTAATGTTAATAGGGGCTTATGGTGTTAATAGTTCTATGTTCGACGTTGTTCTCATTTTAATTTTCGGTATTGTTGGATTTGCTCTGAAATATTTCAATGTTTCCGCTGCGCCACTGGTTATTGGTTTAGTCTTAGGTACAATTTCTGAAGAAGGTCTTCGACAAGGGTTAATTATGAATGACGGGAGTTTCATAGGTTTCTTAACTAGACCAATTAGTGGAACGATATTAATTATTACGTTTGTTATCATCATTTTCCAGATTATAAGGGTTTTTCAATCGAAAGGACCCAAAATCAATTTGGACAAGGTTGTCTAATTCAACCTCATGGCAAAAAAATTAAAATCCAAAGGCCATGCTTTGGTACGAGGGGGATATAAATGAAGAAATTTAACAAAAAGTCGTTGTCGGGTTTTACTTTTTTACTTTTGTTGGTTTTAGTGATTGCAGGATGTAGCAAAGATACTTCATCAGGTGAAAAGGTCTCCAGCTTCCCAGAAAAAACAATTACGATGGTTGTTCCAACAGCCGCAGGTGGTAGTTCTGATGCTATTGCAAGAGTAATGGCTAAATACGCAGAGGAGCATATTGGTGGGGCGATGGTTGTTTCAAACGTACCAGGTGGAGCATCAACATTGGGTACTGGAGAAGTGGTTAATGCGAAAGCAGATGGATACACACTAGGGTTCCCACCAGTAGGTGCAGTAAGTGTGCAACCACATTACGGACAAATTAATTACACATATTCTGATTTAGAACCTATTGCACAAGTATCTGAAGAAGCAATTGTTCTTGTTTCACCTAAAGGGAAATTCAAGAACTTAGAGGATTTGGTGAAGTATGGAAAAGATAATCCCGGAGCAATAAAATATGGTAACTCCTCTGTTGGTGGACCAGTTCATCTTGTTCTAGAAAAATTATTTAGTGATGCAGGAGTTAAAGCAGAAGTAATTGGTTACAAAGGTTCTGCAGAAGTAAAAGCTGCTTTGCTTGGGGATCATATTGATATAGGTGTAATGCATCCTGCTGAAGTTCTTCCAATCCTAGAATCAGGCGATGTTGATGCGTTAGCAGTTTCTACTTCAACCGGTGAACGCGACCCATCACTACCGGGTGTAGCAACATTTAATGAATTAGATTATGAAATTAATTTTACAGTTTGGAAAGGCGTATTTGGTCCAAAAAATCTCCCAGAAGATGTTAAGAAAACATTAGTTGAGGGATTCGATAAAATTCTAAAAGATCCTGAATTTGTAGCTGAAATAGAAAAACTAGGTCAAGCTGTAGCTTATATTGGACCTGATGAGTTTACCAAGAAAATTGAAGAAGAATACAAATACTACGGTGAAGTAATTGAAGCCACCGGTATGAAGGAAATTGTTACTGGACAGAAATAAGTATCATTAAAATTAAGTTGGGGGTAGTGATAGGAAATAGTAGAAATATTATTTCCTATTATCATTTTATAATATGATGAAATATTTCTTATTAAGTATTGCGGTTTATTTTTTAATTATTGGAATTCGTTATGTTTATTTCACACCAAATATGGGGAGTACAATGGCCTATCGTACACCATTATCGGTAAATAATGAAAAAATCTGGTATTTCGCACAAAAGCTATATGGCAAAAGACTAATACTTGGAGCATTCATGATGACTCCAATCATTATGATTGGTTTTCAAATATCACTTGATTTTTGGACGTTTTTATTATTTTTAGTTTTTGAAATCATAATTGCAATGGTGATGGCAATTTCAGTTGGAAGAACGTTAGCTCAAAAGTTTTATTAAACTATATTTAGTATGACACGATTGATTTTTAACGGGGTGAGATATTATGAGTGATCAAAAGGTTATTGTTTTTGGGGTAGATGGATTGATTCCTGAATTGGTTTATAAATTTTCATCTGAAGGAGCTTTACCCAATATATCTAAGCTGATGAAAAGCGGAGGAACTACAGAGTTATTACCTTATATCTCAACATGGGGTGATGTAAACTGGGTCTCTTTTATTGCTGGTCAAGCACCGGGAACAAGCTGGGTTGGACAAAATCTACCTAACAAAAATGGAGAGAATTTATTAGGTATCATGCAGAAAGAAGGGAAGAAAGCAGCCCTTGTTCATTTTCCAGGTACAGTTTCAGTTGAAAACACAGAACATTACCTCTTTGCTCCTTTTTTCGGGGGAAAGGGCAATACATTTGAAGTGAGCCAACCAGCTATATTTAGTACTACTAAGAGCCATTGGACAGAAAAGGTGAAAAAAGAGGCGCTAGGATGGCCTCCAGAAGGTACATTGGCACATCATGAAAAAAGGAATATTTCGAATATCATTGCAATAGATGAAGCACATTACCATTTTTTCATTAATACAGTGAATGGAAGGAAAAAGGAAGTTCTAGTAGAGGTTATTAATAATAATCAGTTATTATTAAAATTTGATAATGAAACAGAAGTATACATAGAATCGAACAACTGGTCAGAATGGTGCTTAGTCCCTATTGATGAAACATTAGGTTATGTTCGTTTTAAACTCTTATCACTCAATTTGGCAGCTGGAGAACTTACAATTTTGCAATCACAAATTACTGCAATAGGCAGAATTTCAAATGATGGAGAAATAGAAGAAGAGATAATATCGAAAAACGGGCCTTTTATTTCAAAATGGACAGTGAAGGCATCACCTGATGAGCCATACTTTGAAACTAGTTTTGAAGAAGCAGAATACCAAGCTCTCTGGTTAGCAAAAACTTCTTTGCAGCTTATTGAGGAAAAAGGATTCCATTTGTTTGCAACTGTTTTCCGGTTAAATGATGAAACTCACCATACTTGTTTAGGAAAATATGACTCTGAATCTCCCTTCTATGATGAAGCGGAAGTGGATAAGTACGAAGAAGTTATGAAAAAAGCATATGAAGTTCTTGACCATGCTATTGGATATATATTGGACCACAAAGATGAAAATACGACATTAATTTTAGCATCTGATCATGGAAATGTCCCAAACTCCTATTTTTGTGATATTTATAAAAGATTAGAAGAATATGGACTTGTTAAGCTGGATTCTGAAGGGAAACCGATATTATCAGAAAGTAAAGCCTTCTTAAAAGATGAAAGAGGCGGGTTAGAAATATTTGTTAATACAAAAGAAAGAAACCCATTCGGAATTGTTGATCCGTTGGAATATGAGAAAGTACAATCACAAATTTATCATTCCCTTTCAACATGGTACCATCAGACCGAAAAAGGCCAACTTAATGTGGTGAATCTAGTGTTACGAAAGCAAGATGCAGCCATGATAGGTTATTGGGGCGAAAATATGGGAGATGTAATTTTTACATATAATCAAGGTTTTGTTTGGGGAAGCAACAATAAAGACATTGTAGGATCGGTTACCTCACATGGAGCAAATCACGGTCCACAATCACCAAGCTCTAAGACGAGAGATTCTTCTAATTTAGGACTTTTTATTTGCCAAGGTAAACACGTGAAAAGTGGCTATAAAAGAAAAACGTCCCATATAGGCTATTATTTAATGAATGATTGTGGTACAACAATTGCTAAAATCATTGGGATTCAATTAAAAACGCTAGATGGTAGAGTAATGGCAGATTTAATGAACGAGTAACACGAACGTCTTTGAAAGAAGAATCAGGAGGATAAAAAATGGACGTTGTTACAATTGGAGAAACAATGGCACTGTTTACCCCAGAGACAACAGGAATGATGCGATACGCCAAGAACTTTACAATGAAGTTTGGTGGTGCAGAATCAAATGTTGCAATTGGACTGTCCCGTTTAGGACATCAAGTCGGGTGGATAAGTAGAGTAGGAAATGATGAATTTGGTAAAGGGATTCTTTCTTATTTAAGGGGAGAAGGTATTGACACTAGTCGTGTGAAAATTGATTCAGAGTCGTCTACAGGAATTTACTTTAAGGAACCTAGACGACAAGATGATTTTAGAATCTATTATTATCGTAAGAATTCTGCTGCTAGTAAACTAAATAAATATGATTTAGATGAGCATTATATATCACAGGCAAAATATCTTCATCTTACTGGAATTACACCAGCACTCAGTGAAGGCTGTTATGAAATGATTATGGAAGCGATTAATATTGCAAAACGACATCATGTGAAAATCGTATTTGATCCAAATTTAAGAACGAAATTGTGGAATGGTGAAACTGCTAGAAAAGCACTGTTATTCATTGCATCTAAAGCAGATATTATTCTACCTGGAATAGATGAAGCACACTTTATTTTTGGAGAAGATAATTACAAAGAATTAGGAAAAAAATTTTTAGAATTAGGTGCGTCAATCGTAGTCCTTAAACTTGGAGCAAAAGGTGCTTATTATTTCACACAACATGATAGTGCGATTGTTCCTGGCTATCATGTTGATCATGTCGTTGATCCTGTAGGTGCTGGGGACGGTTTTGCAGCAGGTTTTCTTTCAGGGATGTTAAATGGTTTACCGATTAAATGTTCAGTTGAACGAGCGAATGCAGTTGGTTCATTAGTCACAAGAGTCGAAGGAGATGTTGAGGGGTTACCTGAAATGGAAGAGATTAACGCATTTATTAATAATGGTTTTATTGATGTAGTTCGGTAAGGAGTGGAGATTATGAATCTTGTGGAACAAATAAAAGAGAATAAGATAGTTTCAGTGATACGAGGTGCTAGCATAGAAAATATTATCCCTATTGCAAATGCACTCTTCGAAGGCGGGGTTAAAACTTTAGAAATTACCGTTGAAACCCCAAAGGCTTGTCAAATAATCGAAAAAGTTTCAGATACTTTTGGGGATAAGATGATTATCGGAGCAGGGACTGTACTTGATGCTGAAACTGCTAGAATAGCTATTATGTCAGGAGCAAAGTTTATTTTTTCTCCAACAGTAAATGTTAAAACTATAAAAATGACAAAACGCTATGGTGTTATTAGTATTCCTGGTGCATTAACTCCAACCGAAATACTAACTGCTTACGAAAGTGGTGCAGATATAATAAAAGTTTTTCCGGCACATGCGTTCGGTCCAGGCTATTTAAAAAGTATTCATGGCCCTCTTCCACATATTCCATTAATGCCAACTGGTGGGGTAGACTTATCTAATATTCAGAATTACTTGAAGGCAGGAGCATTTGCATTAGGAATAGGAAGTTCATTAGTTAACACCAAAAATATTGGGAATGCTAATTTTTATTCGGACTTAAGAAATAAAGCTAAACTATTTTCAAACGAAACGAGAAACCAAAATGGTGTAAGTGCTTAATACTTCAAAATAGAGATTCTAACACAATGTTAGAGTCTTTTTTAATGCTCTCCAAAACACCAAAATTAATGTTTTTTTAGTGTCAAATCTCATGCCTTGAATAGAGGAGTAATACTGGTGTAATGGTCTTAACAAACCTGGCAAATTGAAATAAAAAGTTGTTGATAAAGTAATTAGAATTGAGGATATATTCCCGTGCACAATTCTACCTTTACTCTTTTATATACTTTTTCTGAACGAGGCATAGTAAAGGCAGGAGAGTTAACAAACATAATTATCATTATGTGTAATAATTTATACATTCGTATAATTCAATGTTGAATCCAATATGAACTGTCTTCCGTAGGAAAACAGTTAAAATATTTAGTGGTTAATTTAAAAGGTAAACTTTACTACATCAATATGTCTGCGATCAACACTCAAGCCACGTTGAGTACGTAACGCAGATAAGATGAAAAGGGCTTTGGGGTCTGTAACAATTTCATTCTTGAAACATTTAGTGAATAGCCTTTGTAACAAGATGAATTCTAGTTCTTTCTTTACAAGACACCACAAAAGAATTTATAATAAAGTAGAATTCATTTGCTTTACTATTATTTTTATGTTTTAATATATTGGTAGAAATTAAAATAACCTAAAAGAAACAGCTTTAAAATTTTTTAATAAACAACCTAATAACTGTAAAAATGCGGAAGCACCGCTAATATACGATGGGTTACGTACCTGCATCGTTTTATTAGTGGTGCTTTTTTGTTGTTTTTAAAGATAAAATTTTCAGAAAAAGGTGTCTCTTTCAGGTAGAAGATATGACCTAGTTATGGCGATTTTATTAAAAGATGTACCAGAGTAATCTGTAAATCTCGAATTAGAAGTAAAGGCTAACACTACTATCCAATATTTTTATTATAGAGTATAAGAAACTTTTTTTGGCGAATACTACCCCCAAAATAGGGGGTAGAAAATTATGGAAAGAAGTGTTTTATACAACATTAAACCAATTGGGATGGGGACACCGCTTGTTGAATCCCTAACAAGTTACATTACAAGGTTAGCAGAAGCACATTGTGTTCTAACGGGTGATTTAATCTCGAAGATATACGCACCCTTATTAAATAAAGAGTATCTATTAAGGATCTCAAATCGTGGAGGTAATGGTTTTTTCGATTCAGCAATTGGGATAAATGGTTTAGGTAAATTAGCTTATGAGTTTACTGAACTTACCAATAGCTTCACTGGTAGAACAGATATTAGTTGTACAACTTTGCAAAATTGGTCGTCTATATTACCAAACAGGGGTTTGTTTAAGAAAACAAAATCATGGTGTCCTGATTGCTTTGAAGAATTACGTGTTAACGAAGAAGTAATTTATGAACCATTAATATGGAATATTCAAATGGTGAATTACTGTATAAAACATAGGACTAAGCTTGTAAACCTTTGTGAGAATTGTAAAAGAACAGTACCAGTAATCAGCCGGAAATCAATACCGGGGTTTTGTTCCAGATGTGGTAATTGGTTAGGGACTAACTCCTCAAAAAATGAGGGAATCAAAGAAGATGTAAATGAATTCTTTACCGACATTTCGTATATTGGAGAATTATTATCCAAAAATGAGTTAGATCTCTCTAATACTAATCTTACAGAATCTATTAATTTTTATGTTAATAACTTCTTTGAAAAATCCCTATCTAAAACTGCTCAGTATTTTAATATACCTAAAACAACTTTTAGGATGTGGGTATCTGGTGAAAATCTTCCAAGTTTAAATTATTTAGTTAGGATGTGTAAAGTTCTTGGTATTTCTATAGTGGAGTTTCTACAAACAAAAGAGCCTCTTATAAAGCAAGATACTACAGTTTGTTTAGCAACAAAAAAAATTAAACATGACCATGAAGAAATTAAGAGTATTTTAAATAAAGTAATTGAAACTAAACAGCCAATATCAATAAGTGGTGTGGCCATGTTAATTGGCTGTGATAGAAAATTGCTTTCAAATATGTACATTGTGGAATGTAATCAAATAAAGGAAAATTATAATTCTTTTTTACTTACTAAAAAAGAACAAAGGATTTCCGAAAAAAATAAGCAGCTAAACGAGACATTTAATTTATTGGTTAATCAAGGTGTCTATCCAAGTAGAAGAAAATTGGAAGAACAATTGGGTATAGGATTTTTAAAAGAGAAAGCATTACAAGAAAAGTGGAATGAATTAAAAAAGGAGAGCTGTTTTTATGACTTATTATAGTAAAGAATATATGGTCGATAAGGTTAAAAAAAATCGAGTACTTAGTACTATTTTGGATAAATATTCCGGTCGTTTACTAGGTTATTATTTGTTGCTTGAACCACCAGTAAATGTGTCGGGCATGAAGGAAACTTTAGAGCTGGTTAGAGGCAAATAGTTTTCATTCTAGAGAATGTACAAGAACAGGTTTCTAAATTGATGAAAACGAAGATATTGCTATGAATTATAGAAGGAGTTGAATTATCTATGACATATAACAACAATCAAAAAGAGAGATTATTTGAAAAGGTAATAGACATATCAATAAGACCATTCCAAAGAGCAATAATTACTCACACTTGTTTGGATACATTATTGTATTGTCCAGTAATGAAGGTTTCTATTGGGAGACCTTGGCTAACAATTTTAATTGATGATTATTCCAGAAGAATTTTAGGATTTTATTTATCTTTAAATCCACCAAGTTATGTTTCAAACCTAGCGGTTATCAGGGAATCTGTGAAAAAGTATTCTCGAATACCTAATTCCTTTGTAATCAGTAGTGGGAAAGAATTTTCAAATGTTCATTTCCAAAGCTTTTTATTTCAATTTGGTTGCACAGTTTCTTTTTATCCAAAGGATTCTAAGAATGAGAATAATATTGAGGCTTTATTTAGAACAGTTAAGAATTTTGTAATATATGGATCTGAACCCCGAAAGTCTTTATGGACTTTTGAAAGTTTAGAAAAATCTCTTTCTTTGTTGTTAGATGAAGTTTATGACAAAGAACCTAATAATAGATTAGGCACTAGTCCAAGGGAAACATTTCAAACCTCTATACAAAGTGGTGAAATTCCCAATAGATACATTAGATATGATGAGGAATTCAAGATATTAACTTATCCAATAGTTGAACGTAAAGTTATCCCAGGAAGGGGAATTATGATTAATTCTTTTTATTATTGGACAAAAGAGTTTGTCCAACCGGCTATAGAAATGAAAAAGGTTACAGTCAAGTATGATCCTGTTGATTTGGATATTGCGTTTGTTTACATCAATGGTGGTTGGAAGAAACTAAAAAAGGATAGCAAAAGACAAAAGACAAATTTCTAAGAGAATAAAAGTAAGGAGCTCTAACATAAATGATGAATGATTTTGATCTATTTTGCAGTAAAAAGGGAATTAGTGATGAGACCAAAAATTATATCAACAATAGTATTAGATATTCAGAACCATCTCGTAGAGTTCAAAGCGGGAAAGGGAATGTCAGAGGGTTCTATTCTAGTAAAAAGATGGGATTAACCATACAATTTGAAAGCCACACACTTGAACTGTGTGGAATCTATTTAATGGAGTTTGATAAAACCGTTTATGAGTTTTATGACCAACCAGAAGGATTTACCATTAATTACATTATAGATGGTAAAAATAGAGGTCATAGATATACAGCTGATTTCTTTGTAATTTCGGAAGATTTTATTGGTTGGGAAGAATGGAAAACAGAAAAAGAATTATCCAAGAAGATTGAAGAATCACCGGAACGATATTGCTTGGATGAAAATGGCCAATGGAGATGTCCTCCAGCAGAGGAATTTGCAAAGAAAAAGGGCCTTTCTTTTAGAATACGATGTTCTAATGAAATTAATTGGAATTTACAAAATAATATTCGCTTTTTAGAAGATTATCTTTTAGAAGAAAATCCCACGGTTTCTTTAACCAGTCGAAATATTATTCTTAATTATGTTCAATCAACACCAAATATCACCCTCGATGATTTATTATCGATTAAAAATGCTTCTTTTACCGCGGATGATATTTATAAAC
>NZ_JBALOX010000181.1:0-10641 GCF_036965165.1 Bacillus sp. JJ1521
TTATATAGGTATTGATGTAATTATTTTCTTCTAGAGTATAAAAAATACCTATAAAATGATGAATAAATTAAAGAAAATTTATCCTTAAATGAACAAAATAGTGACATTAATGAAGGGGAAAAAAGAAAGTCCCTAGACTAAGAAATTAAAAAATAAACAAATGTCCAAGGACTTCTTAATTACTATTTAAATAGAGAAATTTGTCCGTTTTCAACAAATTGGCAGTAAAATATGACGAAAGTATTATGTAACAATTTGATTTATATAAATGGAGCTTGATAAAAAAATTGAAGCAAAAAGAGACCATTACATCAAATGTAATAGCCTTAGAGGTATCTTTATATGGGGATTTTCACTGTGATAAGTGTAGGAATCCACTACTTTTCCAAGGCAATGGATTCCCAAGGTGAAACGTCGTTACCTTGTCGTTGGAACAATAACAGTATATTAAACAAAAGATAAAATGACAGGGATAAATGTTGAATTTTAATAAATAATTTATTTCGCAATTCGAACAAATTATGAAGTAAAAACACTTTCATTATTGAACTAAAGGGGCAGTTTAGTTGAAAATCGATGTTTAACTTGTGTTCAACAATCAGGCCATTTAATGGAGCAACATTGGCTAGTCAAAGTGAATATTATATGTTGGAAATTTTCTAGAAGTGATATAGTGAAGAAATAAAAGTAAATGAAAGAGACTAACATATCTTTGTTTTGTATGAGGGAGATAGAGAATGAGGTTAGAAGAAATCATCAATATAGTCAAAGAGTACTTTTTTCTGGCATTAATAGCCGTACTTGTTTTAGGAATTATCTTTTTCCTAATGTATTTCATTGTTTATAAAAAACTTTTTGGAGGGAAGAAAAGCCTTCCAAAGAAGCAGCTATTTCTTGTAGGCTTGTTTATTAGTTATGTCATCATGGTTATTGGGGTAACCTTTTTGAATAGAGGTCAAAACTATCAGGGCGGGATGGATTTATCTTTTTTTACTTCGTATCGAGAAGCTTGGTATAGTTTTAGTGTAAGGCATTGGCAGTTCGTGTATTTAAATATATTTATGTTTGTACCGTTAGGGATTTTTCTCCCATTATTGCATTCACGTTTTCAAAAAGCTGTATGGACTATTGGGATGGCAACGTTATTTACACTTTCCATTGAAAGTGTCCAGTTAATAACAGGATACGGTATTTTTGAAGTTGACGATTTATTTAATAATCTACTGGGGGCCATAATTGGATATGGTATTATCATGGGCCTCCTTATCGTAAAAGAAAAGGGAATAATGCGATCCTTTTTCTACTTTTCACCTTTATTGCTAGTGGTTATCCTATCCGGAAGTATGTTTGCATACTACTATTTGAAGGAGTTTGGAAATCTATCTATTATTCCAATTCATAGAACTGATATGGCACAAGCAACAACCACTATTGATGTACAATTAAATGATAATAGAATTAAAGTCCCAGTTTATAAAGCATCAAGCTATACAAAGGCAACCGCTGATAAATTTGTCAAAGATTTTTCGAAAAGAATACAACTTGATACATCGAATATAGAGGTCATTTACTATCAGAATGAAGGTGTTTATTGGATCGGAGAAAATAGGTCTCATAATATATGGTTTCAAAACTTAGATGGAAGTTACAGTTATACCGACTATTCAAGTTTTGACGAGAATAAAGAACCGAAAGATGTAGATGAAGGAACTTTAAAGGAAAACGTAACAAAATTCGGCATAGATATTCCCCAAGACGCGCATTTTCAAAAAGTCGAAACTGGTACTTATAAGTGGACCGTAGATAAAAAAGTAAGGGAAAATCAGCTAATAGATGGTTCTTTATCGGTAAGTTATTATAACGATAATACTGTGAAAAGAATTGAGAATCAATTAATAACCTATGATAAGGTAAGGGATGTTCAAAAAAAAAGCGAACAAGAAGCATATAAAGAAATTTTAGATGGGAAATTTATATATTACTCCGAAAATAAAATGATAAAAACCTTGCATATCCATAAAATTGAGGTAAGCTACTATTTGGATTCCAAAGGCTATTATCAACCTATTTATGCTTTCCATAGTACAGTAGATGGGACCGATAATATTATCCTAATTCCGGGAATCTAGAAAACTTGATTTTTTACCTTCAAACTATCTAAAGGAACTGTTAAGAAAGGCATATGGTTAACCTAATATTACAAACAGATATTTAATCAAATTAATTTAAATGGAATTGTTAAACTTTACAAAATATTCTACTTGTGCTATAAATAGGATATTAATATATTGAATTGCCTTATATACGTTTTTTATATCCAACTTTATTTTAATATACGATTGATAGATTAATCTCTTCCTTTTTGGAAGATAAGAAAATATACCTAATACACTTAAACAAGAGTTTTATCGTGCCTCCTACTACGGAGTAGAGGTGCTTATTTCCTGTGTGTTTGTATATTTTTTCTTATCACTTTCAGAAAAGGGGGAGATTTTTGTTTTGAGCGGATTATGAGAATTGAAATAAGAAGTTAAAGTCTATGAACAAGAACCTTAAGAATGGAGAGATAAAATGTTAGTTTATTTTAGTTTTAAATGGTCGTTAATTGTATTGTTGGTAGCATATTTTTTTGGAAGGGTGTTCGGAAAAGGGAATAACTCTAGGTTATTAAATGTTGTGGATATGATTTCGCTTGGTACAGGCCGTATGTTAAAGCCAGATGGCGTTCAAGGTTCTCTTATGTTTTTAGCAGCACATTTCTTTGCGGTATTTGCAAAACTATTGATACTTACATTATCCAATTATTCTGAATGGGTTGCCGTTCTTGCTTTTTTTATCTTCTCAGTTATCTTTGTGTGGTATGTACAAAAGAAATTACCAGAGTATAGTATACAAGCTCAAAAGAATAAAGAGCTAAAGCTGGTCGACCAGGAAAGAGAAAATTTTAAAACAGAAGTAGAAATGACTAAAGATTATTTAATGCAAAAAGGTCGTTACAGCGACGACAGATTTATTGGAAGCGATTCTGACGAGGAAAATCCTTATACAAACGCAGCCATAGAAAGAGCCATCTTCGAAAGGAAATTCCGTAAGAATAATTATTTCAAAAAAAGTGGTGAGAGAATCCGATTTGCTAACGAAGTAGAAACTGAAAACCTAGATTTAGATGAAGAAGACAATTATTCCGAATTCCTAGAACGAAAAAGAATGGAAGAGGATAAAGATTTTGATCAACAGAGAGACGACCAACTGGGCTGGATAATAAGTGAGGGAGATCGTGAATTTCAAGAACAAAATGAAAGAGATTATTTCTAAGGTGAAATAAGAAATGAGAAAAATCTTTCTTTGGTTCCTCTTTATATTGAGTAGTTTAGCAGCTGGATTATTGTTGAGTGCCATCCTTTTAGATTTATTGATATTTAAATCAAATCTTTTTTCCTTATCAGAATACTTACAGTGTTTTGCTCTAATCGTGTTAGCTGTGGGTATTAAATATTTGATTAAATATGTAAATCATCAAAAATAAAATATGAGAAATCTGTATAGGCCACACTAAAACAACAGTTTATATGTGTGGCTTTTTAATGTTAACTATGTCTATATAAATGGATTACGGGTTTAATAATAACATTTCATTCCCAGACATATCGGGTAAATGATAAATGAAATCTTTTGCATCAGAGTAACTGCTAAAGGACAATGTTACTAATTTGTAATCTATTTCATAATTTTGTGTGTCATCTATTATTTGTAACAGGTAGCATTGTGGAGATATGATTTTTGAGTCAAAAATACTTAGGTTAATTATTAAAGGTGCTTTTTGGACTTCTATTGTCATAGTTTTACTCATTATTTTTGTGATTGGTAATTTCATTTTTAAAATCTTCGTTTTTAGATTATAAGTTCAATGATTGTGTACTAATACCGCCAGTTGAATCTACCACAAATTATGAACAATTTTTCAACTATCGGGGTGTGTTTATTTTTAAGAAGTCAAAATTTAGAACAAAATAAGCTTGGCTATAGTTACCAAGCTTATACTATATTATTTAATAACTTTGTCATTTATTCAGCATCGACTAAGCAAATTCAGGATTTAGATTTCTAATTTTCTGTTCAGTATTAGAAACACCATCTAACCATAGTTCAACTAACCTAACACCATCAATGAGTTCTATATTTAAACTTTCTGCATACTCCTTAGCTGATGAGGTAAATGAGCCTGTTGTAATTACATAACCTCCTTTTGCCCCTCTTTTTATCATATTAGAATGAATAAGAGCAATAGGATCAAATGGTAAGTCGCCTTGATAACACTTAACTTGCCCCAGAAATAACCCCTCATCTGTCGTATGTTCAAAATCGACTCCAAAGTCACCAGAAGAAGGAGATACCCATGTAGAACCTCCTTTTGCCGTTTTCATCACTTCAGCTACAAATGATTCAAACATATAAGGATCTTGTTTAATATATGAGGAAGAATAATTTGGATTTTGGTCTTGTTGTTCTTGCTTAAATCTTAAATACAAACCCATAGCTAATGTTTTCTTCATTTCCTCACTCGAGTTAATATGATTTACAAGTAATGTTGTCTGGTATTCATTCCTTCTTTTAGTTAAATAGAAATGTACAAAGGCAAATCCCAATACCAATGCAATAATAATTTCAATATATATCAAAATGCAGCCTCCTATTAAATTGATATTCAAGTATTAGACAGATTTCTGTTAGAATATTCAAATCCTGTAATATTTTAAATAATGAGAACAGTGTTAGTTTGTGAAGATGTGATATTGAACTAACGGGGCAGGTTTGTAGAAGAAGGAAAATAAGGAATCTTTGCTGAATTTTTGATTTAATCCGATGAAAGGAGATTCATCTATTTATGGAATTATCAAGGTCACAATTATTAGCTTTGGAAAATATTACAAAATATGCAAGAAACTATACCTATGAAGCTAAAAAGACAATAAATCACATACTAAAAATGTCTAATATTTCGGATAAAACATTTAAAAATGCTGTTGATAAATTAAAGGCTCATGCAAGAATAGGATTACATTTTCACCCAGATAGACCAGATTCATCTATGAAAAGTGTAGCTGAAGCACTGTTAGAGTCTGGAATATATAAGAGCCAGTTTGAAACAGGTTTGTCTAACGGCAGCGTATCTGCTTACCCTGGTGGTGAACGAGACCTTTGGGAGAAGAGAATTTTTGGAGGCGCATATCAACTTGAGGGCACAACCAATAACCAACGTCCTAAATATGGTGCATTGAATTTGATGTTGCACCCAGATGGACCTGCTCCACGTTTTGGTTCATGCTATTTTCTTCTATCCCCCAAGGTTTCATATCGTTCCACCTATACATATTTAGATTCGCATCAAGACCCAAAAGAAAAGGGAACTTATGAAGAATTTGACATGATTTTGGCTGCACTTTTAGAAGAGGCGTTCGTAAGAGATTTTGCAATTGGTGAAAGTAATCTGACTCCAGTTAGATTAGTAAATCATTTACTGGTTAATCTTGAACGACCGTTTACAGACCCAGAAACCAAAAAGCCAAATCGAAATCTTAATCACTATATTGAAGCCCAGATTCATGGAGATATTTCACTTAAAGAAGACGTGAATTTGCTTGTTGCAGACCCTTCTTTCAAGAACACTCATATAGGGAGAATTCTAGAACAGCTATGCCTTAAATATTCCATTCAACTGTATTGGAATAAGGGTTTTGTACTTATGATAGACGAAGTTCCACAAGATTTTAGAGGACCATCTATGCGCTCCTTAGCAAAACGCATTGGACAAAATAATGTTATCGATGCGAGTATAATTGGAACTGCTGTAATGGAATTAGAACGCAATCCAGAATCTTGGAGCGAACGTGGGGATTATAAGGAGGTACTTCAAGAATTAAAACTATTGTGGCACGTTTTAGTGAGGTATGGAAAGCCATTAGATTAAGGCTGCCTTTTTTAAAAACAAAAGAAAGGTTGTGAATTATTACACTTCACTTAAACAAACGGGTGCAAGAGTTGAAGATCAGAGCTGTCACAAGAACAGCTTTTTCTTGTTGTATTAACGAAGCAGAATAGTTAAATAAGAAATAGCAAAATATGGGTTGACGGATATAAGAGCAAATAATAAAATAAAGAAAATTTTAAAAATATGCAAACACGTTGATTGGGAGTATTAAGGAATGTTTTATTGTTTAGAGAGCTGTCGGTTGGTGAGAGACAGTCAATAAAATCCCCAACTCGCCCATAAGTGGTAAGGCCGATAATTAGGTCTTAACGGTTGGCTTCCGTAATCGGTTTAAAAGTGGATTTGTTTGTCATAATAAACAAATCAAAAAGAGTGGTACCACGTAGGTAAAGCCTGTCGTCTCTTATGAGATGATAGGCTTTTTATTTTTAATATTTATAAAGGGGGAGAAAAATGACAACAACAAACTGGCAAAGACAAGATGTTACACAACATTATCTGGAACAAATTCGGGGCGGAATTCCTTTCGGAGCTGAACAAGCTAAAATTATGCTTCAGGTTATCAATTTTTTTACCCCTAATCCGAAAAGAATAATGGATTTGGGGTGTGGAAACGGGTTTTTAGCTGAAATTTTGCTTAAAACTTATCCAGATGCTTCTGCAATATTATTAGACCATTCAGAACCAATGGTTCAAGCTGCTCGTAAGAATATGAATGAATACAGTAATCGTTGTGAAATTATCCACGCTGATTTTAGTAATTCTATTAAAGAATTTGCAGAACTTAATTCTATTAATTGTATTGTTTCGGGTTTTGCTATTCATCATCTTACACACGAAAAGAAAAAGGAACTTTATAGAGAGATATATAATCTTTTAGTTAATGGAGGGATATTTATAAATATTGAGCATACAGCTTCTGCCACTCCTAAAATTGAAAGATTGTATGACGAGCTATTTATTGACCATCTTTCTATTCATAATAAAAGAGACAGGCAAGAAGTAGCTAAGGAGTATTACAACCGCCCTGATAAAGAAGATAATATACTGGAAAGGGTAGATATCCAGGTTAATTGGCTTAGAGAAATTGGTTTTAAGCATTCGGATTGTTATTTCAAGTGGATGGAACTTGCTGTTTTTGGCGGAGTAAAATAAACAAGAATCAATGATTCCTTATTGGACTAACGGTGCAGTTTAGTTGAAGAAGAAAAAAGATAATTACGGTAAGCTAGGAAAATTCAGAATACAATTTTAGTAAATCCAAAATGAAAAATGCCAAATTTCTTGTGGAATCACCTAGAAATTTGGCATTAGAATTTTAAAGTTGTAACTGTTTACTCTCTGCGAGTTGTTATATAGTTAATTGATTTGAGTGTTGTTTTTTAATAATAATAACAAATAAACTTGCTAATAAACAGAAAACTCCAGCCAGGAAGAATGCCCAAGTATAAGTGTTGAAAAATTTATAGATTAGACCTCCACCATATGCAGCTAATGCAGCTCCTGCCTGATGAGATGCGAAAATCCATCCGTATATTATTCCACTTTTTTTAGACCCAAAAATTTGTCTTGAGATACTAATAGTAGGAGGAACAGTTGCAATCCAATCTAATCCATAAAACACAGTAAAAATAACAAGCATAGTCATTGAACCTTCAATTAATGCATAAGGAAGTAACACAAGAGAAGCCCCTCTTAAACCGTAGTACCAAAATAATAGCCATCGATTATCGAAACGATCTGACAGCCAACCGGATAGGGTTGTTCCTACTAGATTAAAAATGCCCATAAACGAAAGAAAAGAAGCCGCTGTAACTAAAGGTACTCCAAAACTTATACAGTAAGAAACAAAATGGGTACCAATTAAACCACTCGTGGAAAGCCCACAAATAAAGAAACTACCAGCTAATAACCAAAATTCTTTCACTCTCACAGCTTCTAATAAACCATTGAAGGCTAATACAATAGGATTTTCCTTTTCTCCTTTAGTTCTTTCTTGTAATTCTTCTTCAAGTCCATATCGAAGAATCCCAACATCCTTTGGTGTGTTTTTCATAAATAAAAGGATTATGATAAGCATAATGAAACAAAGTATCATAATTAAACCAATAGCCCAACGCCACGAATAATTATTGATTATGTTCGCTAAGACTGGAAGAAGAATTAACTGACCTGTCGCTGTACTTGCCGTTAATATTCCGACTGCAAGACCTCTTCTTTTCTCAAACCAATGGTTCGCCACATATGGACTTACTACAGTTAAAAAAAGACTTGCTCCCAGTCCAATAATTACGCCCCAAATGATGATCATCTGCCATGATTGATTCATTATGAAGGTTAGTATTATACCTGTTAGCAAAGTTGCCATTGAAATAATCATCATTTTTTTTAACCCAATCACTTCTAATAACGCTGCCATAAACGGTCCTGATATACCATATAAAAAAAGACTTGTTGCAAAAGCAAGTGCAATAATAGAGCGATCCCAGCCAAATTCATTTTCTAAGGGGTCTATGAAAACCCCTGATGATGAAATGACAATTCCTGCTACAATAATGGAGAAAAATGTTATGGCAAGAATAAACCAGCTATAGTGTATACTTTTCAAACTCAACCCCTCATTTTCTGGATCTTTCCATAATGTTCACTTAAGTAAATTGCATATAATCCCCAAGGAGTTTATTTCATTCCTTGACACTTTAAATTCCAGGTAGCTATTTAATCGTTTCTATCTCAAAAGTTCAATATTCTTATTTGGATAAGGGCAATTCAAAAATTAATGAATCTCTATCAGGGTAATCATATTGAATTGGTAAGTGCTCTTTATCAATCTCCTTAAATCCAACCTTTTTATAGAAACCGTGAGACCTAGTGGCTTTAGATGGGGTATCCAAAATTATCTTTGAAAACCCTTGTATTTTCGCAAAATCAAGTAATGCTTCGTAAAGACTTGTTCCTATCCCCATCTCTTTACCGCGGTAATCTTTATAGACGAAAAATTTCTTTAACACAGCAACCTCTTTGGTTTTCCTCTGCAAACCGATAGTACCTACTACTTCTCCGTTATCATTTAAAGCGATCCAAAAATTACCGCCATCATTTATATAATTCGAATAAATGTCTAGAATGTCTGGTTGTTCTTCAATAGTAATACCGACTTTATATTCGGCATTCTGTACATGCAATATTAGTTTAATGACCTCTTCTTTATATCTATCATCGTAAACTGTAATCATTTCAATTACTCCCATCTTGTATTTTCTTTAAGAATAACCCGTGGCTAATTATTAGTAAAATTGAAATTTGCAAAGCTACCCATCGATTTTTTTGATACTATACATATAAGAATAAAATAAAAGTGGGTGATGTGTTGGAGATACGCCATTTTGTTACGTTTAAAAAAATCATTGAAACGGGTAGCTTCACACAAGCAGCAGAACATTTAGGTTACACACAATCAACGGTGACTTCCCATATTCAGGCACTTGAACAACAGATAGGTGCACCTGTGTTTGATAGGATGGGTAGAAAAGTAATATTGACCGATGTTGGTAAGAAGTTGTTGCACTATTCTCAAGAGATATTAGAAACCTACGGTAAAATTGAAAACCTTGCAATTGAAGAGAAGGATGTTCGAGGTGAGATAAAGATAGCTGCTCCTGAATCCTTGACTGTATATCGTTTAGAACCGATATTACGTGAATATAGAAAGAAGTTTCCTCATGTAAGTATTAGTCTAAGTAATGCTACGTGTGGAGATAACAAAAGAGCAATCCTTAATGGTAGTGCGGATGTTTCATTTGTCATGTTACCACTGTTGCAGGATCCTGATTTAATCGTCCATTCCATGTTGAATGAAAGTATCGTCCTTGTTGGAAGCCCAGACTGTTCGCTAAATATATTAGATGAAAGATATGAGAATCAAAAAATAAGCGAATGTTTGATTGTCAACGAGAAAGAATGCAGTTATAGAACGGTGTTTGAAGAATACCTTAGAGAACGGGAAATTGTACCTTCCCACACGATGGAACTTTGGAGTATAGAGGCGATGAAACGATGTGTAATGAGTGGGCTTGGTATTGCTTATTTACCTTTAATGACAGTAAATGATGAAGTCAAGGCAGGAAGGTTAAAAATTATTCCCTGCGTTGGTGACTTTAAACAAATTTTCTCCCAAGTCCTTTATCACAAAAATAAATGGGTTTCCCCTGCATTATCAGGTTTTATAGATATTACCTTGAAACACGCAAGAGACTGGTCATGTGAGGAGAATACTTGTTAAGTTGAGAATGTGAAGTTTTAAACTTAAACTACCATGAAAATAAACTTCTCTAACCTCGAAAAAAGACAATACAAAAGAGAGCCCGTCTCATGTGTTAAAAAAAATTGAGAGAGCTGCAAATCATTGCTATGGATTGGTTGACTGGATTAAGGTCAGTATCAGTATTGACACATCCTAACCAATTTCATTCTCTGTGGTGAAGCGCCGATTTTGCGCTTCATGGATGGCTAACGGGTGCGTTAATCCAAGAAGGATTACGCACCTTTTTGTTGAAGTTATTAAACTAAAGGGGCAGTTTAGTTAAATTAGAACTGTTAAAATAATTAAAAAAAAGTCTATTTTGCAGGCATTACTTGGAAGGACGGTTGTA
>NZ_JBALOX010000182.1:0-1932 GCF_036965165.1 Bacillus sp. JJ1521
GTTACAGATGGTGAAGATAAATTAATTCTTCTCCCAAGTTCACTCATCGATAATCGACTATTTTTGCTTAATTCATCTATTATTTTCTTATCAATTGAATCTATTTTCATTTTTAAGGAAATCCTCTGTTTATTATTTATTTAATAAAGAATAAATGCAAAATGAGTTTTATATTTAATGTAATTCTTTAAATTTATTCGATAATATAAATATTACAAGGAGGCGGTAATTATGGCAAGAATTAATGAATCTGAATTCGGGGTGACCCCTTTTCAAAGACTTTTAGGGCATAATAAAGATGTATTAAATGCATGGAATCAATTAGGAGAAATATTTGAAAAAGATATGAATCTATCGTCTCGACTAAAAGAGCAAGTAAGGAGAACTTTAGCTCAAAGCAATGGTTGTGAGTATTGCAAGGCAAAAGGTAAACCTGAACCCCATTTGTTCGATGAAAAAACATCTATTGCAGTAGGCTTTGCAGAGGTTTTTTTAAAACAAAAAGGGGATATATCAGATGCTCAATTTAATGTATTGAGAGAGTATCTTTCTGATGCAGAAATTAGCGAGCTTTGTTCGTTTATTACGTATACTACTGCTTCACAGTATTTTGGTGCCATTATGAAATTAGAAGCTGTGGTATCATAATATAGTCTTCCTACGCTTGCTCAACTAAAGGGTTCGATAGTGAAACAAGGTGATCTGAGTGGGGGCGCCTTTTTCTTATGGTTAGGAATTTTGATTTTATTATTGGAATATTATGTTAGNNATTAAGCTAACGGGGCAGATTAGTCGAAGAAAAAGAAATTAAAAAAATGAATGAAAAAGTATAATTTTGCTACAACCATTCGTCTTATTAATGTAAATAGATTAGGAGGGTTGCATAATGAAAAAAACATTAAATAGTGATCTCATTGTAGATACAAGAAAATTGAAAAATGATTATGTGGAAATGATTCAGCCTTATTCTTCAGATCTCTGGAACTATTGCAGGTATGTTACGGGCTCAACCTGGGATGGAGAGGACCTTTTTCAAGATACTCTTATTAAATCCTTTGGATTACTTCCACAACAATGGGATAAAGTCATCGATAAAAAGAGTTATCTCTTTAGAATTGCCACAAACACTTGGCTGGATCAGTGTAGAAAATTAAAAAGAGAAATCGGAAGTTTAGAAGAAATAGCTGAACCGAGTCTTGAATTCTCAGATGGATTAATTTTAGAGGAAATTTTAACCTCGTTTCAAGTACACTTTACACCTAAGCAGACTACGGCTTACCTATTATTTGATATCTTTCATTTTAATGCTGATGAAGTTGCCGGGATAGTAAAGAGTACTCCAGGAGGGGTCTATGCTACAGTTCAGCGTGTAAGGAAGAAAATACAACTCATTGATTTTTCAAAACCGAAACAAGGACCGACTGTAAAAAAATCAAATGATGAAACAATCAAATCCTATTTAAAAGCATTTAATAATGGAGACTTGGATAGCATGCTCAATCTATATAGTGAACAAGCACATAATGAGGCCTTTCTTGGTTTTCAGGAATTTAATAAGAATGAAATACGTAATGGTTCACTAAGATTTGGATTGCCAGGACACAGTGCGGAAGAATTTATTCTATGGAATAAACCAGTTATTGTAGTTTTGAACAACGGTGCTGATGGACCTGAAATTCACGATATTCAGATGCATGAAGTAGAAAACGGAAAAATTGTTAGCAGCAGAAGCTATTTTTTTAGAAAAGAGTTAATTATTGCAGCTGGAACAGAGCTGGGATTTAAAGTGCAAATGGATAAACCTCCAGTAAATTGGGGTTAAGTGCTAACGTATGATTTGCAGAAATAAATACATATCCCATCATATTATTTAAGCGTTGATCAAAAGGATTAACGCTCTTTTCATAGAATTACTTAAACTAAAGGGGCAGT
>NZ_JBALOX010000183.1:0-18075 GCF_036965165.1 Bacillus sp. JJ1521
GAATTTATTAATTATTTTAGTTGTGACGATTGCTGGGTTATATGCAATTAATTATGTTGCAAATATTTTTAGAATCAAATGGACGAATATGCTTGGTCAAAATATTATTTACGATTTACGAAAGCATCTATTTACACATGTCCAAGGGCTTTCACATCGATTCTTTGACAAGCGATCAGCGGGTTCTATATTAGTCCGAATCCTTAATGATGTAAACTCCCTTCAAGAATTATTTACAAATGGGGTTATTAATCTATTAATGGATTTTGTCCTTTTATTTGGGGTTATTTTTATTCTGTTTGGATTAAGTCCGAAACTTACACTGGCAATTTTGATTATCCTGCCACTTATGGTCTTAATCACAACTAAATTAAGAAGGAATATCAGAAGATCTTGGCAAACTGTAAGAATTAAACAATCGATGCTTAACTCACATTTGAATGAAAGCATTCAGGGGATACGCGTAACGCAGGCGTTTACCCAGGAAAAAGAAAACATCGAGTTCTTCGATGGCGTTAACAATCAAAACTTTGAAAGCTGGAGAGATGCGACCCAGAAAAATGCTATGTTCCGTCCGTTTGTTGAAATGACAAATGCAATTGGAACAGCGATTTTAATTTGGTTTGGGGCAATGCTTATTCAGGATAATGGATTAACGATTGGGGTCTTCGTTTCCTTTGCCTTTTACTTAGGGATGTTCTGGGAGCCTATTTCACGCCTTGGTCAAGTGTATAATCAACTATTAGTGGGAATGGCCTCATCTGAGCGTATTTTTGAATTCATCGATGAAAAGCCAATTGTTGGTGAAAAAGATAACGCGATTCACTTAACCGATATGAAAGGGAAGGTTGAATTTAATAAAGTTGAATTTTCATATGATGAAAGCCGTAAAGCACTAAAAGGTATTTCTTTAACGATGGAAGCTGGTAAAACTGTCGCGCTTGTCGGTCATACTGGCTCTGGTAAAACGACGATAGCAAACCTAATAAGTCGTTTTTACGATGCAACGAGTGGGGCAGTTCGCATCGATGGAATCGATATTAAAGAGCTATCGCTTCAAAGTGTTCGCTCTCAAATAAGTGTAGTCCTTCAGGATACCTTCATATTCTCTGGTACAATTAAAGACAATATTCGTTTTGGCCGCCCTGATGCAACGGATGAAGAGGTAATGGCGGCTGCAACAGCAGTCGGTGCCCATCAGTTTATTGAGAAACTTATTAACGGATATGATACAGAAGTTGAGGAAAGAGGAAATATTTTATCAGTGGGTGAACGACAATTATTATCCTTTGCCCGTGCACTTCTGGCAGACCCGAAAATTCTAATTCTCGATGAAGCAACTGCAAGTATTGATACGGAATCAGAAGTGAAAATCCAACAGGCCTTAAAACAGTTATTAAAGAATCGGACAGCAATTATCATAGCTCATAGACTTTCAACCATTCGTGAAGCCGATACGATTTTTGTATTAGATCATGGTGAAATTATTGAACAGGGTAATCATGATGAACTTATGAAACAACAAGGGGAGTATTTTGGGTTAGTAAAGGCTCAATTTAAAATGCTCGAAGCAATATAAGTATATGGACGAAAGGACTGCAGTATGGGTCCTTTCATTTTTTTATGTCATTTCGTCATGGTAGAGGTGCTTCCACATTGACGATTACTTGTGTTAAAATGGATGGTATCATCAAATTGATGGGGGAATAGCAGTGAATAAAAAAGAATTTGCGGTCATTGGCCTCGGTCGTTTCGGAGGAAGTATTTGCCGGGCATTGAGTGAAGAAGGCATGGAAGTCATGGCAATGGACATTGATGAAGATAGGGTGAATGAATATCAGGCAATTGCCTCACATGCTGTTGTAGGGGATTCTACTGATGAATCCGTCCTCAAAAGTATTGGGATTCGTAATTTTGACCTTGTCATCGTGGCAATTGGGGATAACTTAAAGGCAAGTATTCTAACAACCATTATCCTAAAGGAATTAGGAGTTAAACAAATTTGGGTAAAAGCACAAAATGATTACCATGAGAAAATCTTAAGTAAAATTGGAGCGGATCGGATTGTCCACCCGGAACGTGATATGGGAAAACGGATTGCTCACAATATCATTTCAAATAATGTATTAGATTATTTGGAGCTTTCAGATGAGCATAGTATTATTGAAATTGTAGCAGGTCAGAAAATTGATGGGAAATCTTTAATCGAATTAGATGTCCGTGCCAAATACGGGGTAACCATTGTAGCGATGAAAAGGGGCAAGAACATCATTGTATCTCCTCAAGCAACCGAGCAAATACATAGAGGGGATATCCTAATCATTATTGGAGCTGATACAGACATCAGCCGTTTCGAAAAAAACCTTATCGAAGAATAAACGTCTCTTATGAGGCGTTTTTTTAAATAATAAAAACCCACTGAGGAAAGCCTCAGTGGGTAATCAACATTGAATATAAGGGCAAATTAAAAACTTAGACCTCCATAATGATCGGTAATATCATCGGACGGCGTTTTGTCTTTTCATACAGGAACGGAGCAAGTGTGTCTGTGATTTCATTCTTAATCTCAGACCATTGCGTAGTACGGCGCTCCATTACTTTATTTAAATGCTTCGAAATCAGGGTTTGCGCATCATTGATTAAGTCTCCAGACTCACGCATATACACAAATCCACGAGAAATTAAATCAGGTCCGGCAGCAATCTTAAAGTCCTTCATATTAATACTTACTACCACAATTACAAGACCTTCTTCGGAAAGAATGCGGCGGTCACGTAATACGATATTTCCTATATCACCAATACCACTGCCATCGATATACACATTGCCTGACGGAATTTTTCCAGCTACAGACGCTTCATTCTCACTTAATGCGAGAACTTCGCCATTATCCATAATAAAGCAATTTTCCTCATATACACCACAATCTACAGCAGATTTAGCATGCATCTTTTGCATCCGATATTCACCGTGAATAGGCATGAAATACTTTGGCTGCATAAGGCGAAGCATTAATTTTTGCTCTTCTTGACCACCATGACCAGATGTATGGATATTACTTAATGGTCCGTGGATAACATCGGCACCTGCACGAGAAAGCATATTAATGATTCGACTAACGCTTAGTGTATTCCCTGGAATAGGAGAGGATGAAAATACAACTGTATCCCCAGGAATGATTTGAATTTGTCGATGTGTGCCATTAGCGATTCTTGAAAGGGCTGCCATCGATTCACCTTGGCTTCCTGTACATAAAATAACTACTTTATTCGCAGGAAGGCGGTTAATTTGATTTGCATCCACAAATGTGTCTTTCGGACACGAAATATACCCGAGATCATATCCAATTGTGATTGCCGATTCCATACTTCTTCCGAAAACTGCAATTTTTCGATCGTTTTGAACCGCGGCTTCAACCACTTGTTGAAGGCGATGAATATTGGATGCGAAAGTAGCAAAAATGATTCGACCATCTACCGTACGGAAAATATCTTGAATACTTTCGCCTACGCGTCTTTCAGACATTGTAAAATGAGGTATTTCTGCATTCGTACTATCAGATAGTAAACATAGAACCCCATCTTTTCCGATTTCCGCCATTTTTTGCAGGTTTGCAGGCTCCCCAACAGGTGTGAAATCGAACTTGAAATCTCCTGTATGTACGATTTGTCCAGGAGGTGTCTTTACGACAATCCCATATGAATCAGGAATACTATGTGTTGTTCTGAAAAAAGTAACCGATGTTTTACGGAACTTAATGATGTCATCTTCCTTAATTTCGATTAGCTTTGCCTGACGGAGTAATCCGTGCTCTTCAAGCTTGTTTCGAATTAAACCTAGGGCAAGTTTTCCGCCGTATATCGGTACATTTATTTCACGAAGTAAATAAGGAATACCACCAATATGGTCTTCATGTCCGTGGGTGATAAATAATCCCTTTATCTTCTCTTCATTCTTAACAAGAAAGCTGTAATCAGGAATAACATAGTCAATTCCCAATAGCTCGTCCTCTGGAAACTTAATTCCAGCATCGATTAGGATGATTTCATCCTGAAACTGCACGCCATAAGTGTTTTTACCGATTTCCCCAAGTCCACCTAAGGCGAAAACAGCTGTTTGATCGTTCTTAACAAATTTCATAATTCATCAAATCTCCAATACTTTATAATCTTCATTTAGTTTTTCATATTCAAGATAGGCCCCTTCCACCTGTTGAATATATTCAATGTTAATTTTCCGTTCCTTTAATTTTTGGCGCACCGCAACATGAGATTCTGCTTCAATATACACGGTTTTTGTATTTTCTCTTACAGGAACATCATAAGCATTTTCTTGATAGTAAACTTTAAAAATCATTGCCAAATCTCTCCTTAATTTCCGAAAGTTAGAGTAACTTTTTCTATTATATAAAAATATAACATGATTTTCATGTTTTTTCTTATTTTTCCTAAATAAATCTTAATAAATGCAATCTAATAGGTAAAAAGAGGGGGTATATAGGGGCAAAGACTAAGACTTTCCGGATAAAACCATTTGGGAAATGAAGTTTAATACACCGCACGCCTAAAAAACAATTATATCATTAATATAAATGATAGTACATAACGAGCCCTCCGAAACTAGGAAGGGCTCTATATTGTTTTCTCTTTGATTATGCAATTGACTTCCTTTTTAATAAATCCTGCCATTGCTTTATTAATTTTTCCCGTAACTTTTTTAGCATGACTATCATCTCCTTTTTTCCCGTACTTTAAACATTTCATCAACGGTGCTTTATTTGTCCTTATTATGTGGAAAAAAGGTCCTAATTATCATGAAAAATAAATGGAAACAACATAAAAAAGCACCGACATGCTTCGCACATCGATACTCAAACCTTAGCGTTCAATTGAAATTGCATTTTCCGGTTCAGCAAATGGGTCTTCCTCATTAATATGATCATAAAACATAACACCATTTAAATGATCAATTTCATGCTGAAAACAAATAGCAGGAAGCCCTTTTAGTTCTGCAATGACTTCTTCGCCTTCAAGGTTAATTCCTTTCACCTTGATTTTCGCATAACGGGGAACATATCCAGGTACAAGTCGGTCAACAGATAAACACCCCTCACCACTTGACAAATAACTCTTTTTAACAGAATGACTAATAATCTTTGGATTGAACAATGCGTAGCTATAAAGTATATCATCATCCTTAAGATGCACTGCAATCATCCGTTTTGATACATTAATTTGTGGTGCAGCTAACCCTATTCCTGGTCGAAGCCCATATTTTTCTGCAATTTCTGGGTCCTGGCTGTTCTTTACATATTCAATGAGATCTTCTAAAATATTTCGGTCTTCATCCGTTGCTGGCAAAGCAACCTCTTTTGCGACCTGCCTTAATGTTGGGTGGCCTTCCCGGATTATATTTTCCATTGTTATCATTGATATCACTTCCTGATCTTGATGCTTATTGTAGTTTAAGTTTAACAAAGGTCTCATCATTTTTAAATATAAAAGTAGTGCATCAACTTTGTTCTAAAGCTTGGACAATTTAATATATTTAAAAATAGACCAAAACAAAAAAATATGTTATGAAAACCCACTATTATATAGTATATTGTAAGTAGCTAAGGGGGAGCAGATCGTGAAAAATAAAACGTTTAAATTTTTATTTGTTTTAATTTCTTTGGTTTTTCTCTTAATGGGATGTACGGGTGGACCATCTCCTGGAGAACAAATTTACGAAACATTGGAAAAAGTGGTCACAGTTGAAAAAGACTTTGAGGAACAACAAGATCCACTAGTGGACTTGGAGAAGAAAGAAAAAGAGCTTTACGATCAAATTTTGACTTTAGGTATGAAGGAATTTGATCAAATCGTTACATTATCTAATGAAGCTCTGACTATTGTTGCTGATCGTGAAACAAGGATAAACAATGAACATGAGAGTATCAATGCTTCGAAAAAGGAGTTTCAAAAAATTGATTCCTTTATTTCAGAGATAAAAGAAGATAGTCTTAAGGAAGAGGCAAATGCGTTAGTGTCGTTGATGAATGAGCGCTATGAAAGCTATGAGGAATTGTATTCTTCCTATATAGAGGCCATTGGACATGATAAAAAATTATATGAAATGTTCCAAAATGAAAAATTAACATTAGATGAATTGGAACAACAAATTAATCTTATTAACGGAACCTATGAAAAAGTGGTTGCTGCAAATGAGGAATTTAATAAACTAACGGATCAATACAATAATGCAAAGGTTTCATTTTATAAAAATGCTGGACTAGAAGTTGTCTTTAAAGAAGAAAAATAATACACATGATGAAAGGGCTACCAATGTTGGTAGTCCTTTTCTTATGGCTTCTAAGGGATTTCTTATAAAAAAACGTCAAAGAAAAATGAATTTTAATGATACAGATGATAATTGTGTATTGGTACAGTTTGAAAAAGTGGAAAAATATACAAAAGATAAAACTGAGACGGACAAGTTATAAAAACAGTAAACAAACAATTTGACGACTCTCTTTCATTGTTGTAAACTTGGAAATGGATAGAGAGCAGTTGTATTAATTGCTTTACTAAAATAATTAATACAGCATCATTTAGGAGTCAGAATATCCTTTTCGAGCATTGCTATTAATCACTACATCTAAAGACCATGTTCGGTAGGGTAAAAAATGTCTTTGAAAAGATATATTTGGGTAACCTAATGCTGTATGTTTTGTATTAAAGAAAATAGGGTAAGGAAGGAAGCGAGTATTGATGGCTGTAAAAGCAAATGTCTTTGATTTACAAGGGCAACTGAATAAAGTTGCAGAAAACTTTCCTATGTTTCAGATCTTAAATGAAGAAGGAGAAGTAGTAAATAAAGCTGCTGTTCCTGATTTAAGTGATGATCAATTAAAAGAATTAATGAGAAGAATGGTTTATACACGTATCCTTGACCAACGTTCTATTTCATTAAACCGTCAAGGTCGTTTAGGTTTCTATGCACCAACTGCAGGTCAAGAAGCATCTCAACTTGCATCACAATTTGCATTAGAGAAAGAAGATTTTATTTTACCTGGTTACCGTGATGTACCTCAGATTGTTTGGCACGGATTGCCATTATATCAAGCATTCTTATTCTCACGTGGACATTTCCATGGGAACCAAATGCCTGAAGGAGTTAATGTAATCTCTCCACAAATCATCATTGGGGCACAATACGTACAGTGTGCTGGTGTTGCCTTAGGAATGAAAAAACGCGGTAAGAAATCAGTTGCTATCACTTATACTGGTGACGGTGGGACTTCACAAGGTGATTTCTATGAAGGAATTAACTTTGCTGGAGCGTTCAAAGCACCTGCTATATTCATGGTTCAAAATAACCGTTTTGCAATTTCTACACCTGTTGAGAAACAATCAGCAGCACATACTTTAGCTCAAAAAGCTGTAGCAGCTGGTATTCCAGGAATTCAAGTAGATGGAATGGATCCACTTGCAGTTTATGTAGCTGTTAAAGAAGCTCGTGAGCGCGCAGTTAATGGTGAAGGTCCAACATTAATTGAGACTATGACATACCGTTACGGTCCACATACAATGGCTGGGGATGACCCAACAAGATATCGTACATCTGAGCTTGACAATGAATGGGAAAAGAAAGATCCACTAGTTCGTTTCCGTAAGTACCTTGAAGGTAAAGGTATTTGGAATGAAGAATTAGAAAACCAAGTCATTGAAGAAGCAAAAGAAGATATCAAGAATGCAATCAAAAAAGCAGATGAACAACCAAAACAAAAGGTTACTGACCTAATTTCACATATGTTCGAACAGCTTCCTCAAAATCTAGAGGAGCAAATGGAAATCTATAAAGCGAAGGAGTCGAAGTAAGCCATGGCGCAAATGACAATGATTCAAGCAATCACTGATGCGTTACGCACAGAATTAAAAAATGACCCTAATGTCTTAGTTTTTGGTGAAGACGTTGGAGTTAACGGCGGTGTGTTCCGTGCTACTGAAGGCCTACAGGCTGAATTCGGTGAAGATCGTGTATTTGATACGCCACTTGCTGAATCGGGTATTGGCGGGCTTGCTGTTGGTCTTAGTTTAGAGGGCTACCGTCCAGTTCCAGAAATTCAGTTCTTTGGATTTGTCTATGAAGTTATTGATTCTATTAGTGGCCAATTAGCACGTATGCGTTATCGTTCAGGTGGACGCTATACTGCTCCTGTAACGATTCGTTCACCATTTGGTGGTGGTGTACATACACCAGAACTTCATGCTGATAGCTTGGAGGGACTAATGGCACAACAACCTGGATTAAAGGTTGTTATCCCATCAACTCCGTATGATGCTAAAGGTTTATTGATCGCTGCAATTCGTGACAATGATCCAGTTATCTTCTTAGAGCATATGAAACTATATCGTTCATTCCGCCAAGAAGTTCCAGAGGGTGAATACACGATCGAGCTTGGTAAAGCGGAAGTGAAGCGTGAAGGTAAAGATCTTACTATGATTTCTTATGGTGCTATGGTACATGAATGCTTAAAAGCAGCTACAGAATTAGAAAAAGAAGGTATTTCCGCAGAGGTAATTGACCTTCGTACTGTAAGTCCAATAGATATTCCAACAATCATTGCTTCTGTTGAAAAAACAGGACGCGCTATTGTTGTTCAAGAGGCGCAAAAACAAGCTGGGATTGCAGCCAACGTAGTTGCTGAAATCAATGACCGTGCAATCTTAAGTCTAGAAGCTCCTGTATTACGTGTAGCTGCACCTGATACAGTATTTCCTTTCTCACAAGCAGAATCAGTTTGGTTACCAAACTTTAAGGATGTATTAGAAACAGCTAAGAAAGTATTGAATTTCTAATTAATCAAAATAGAGGGAGTAACTCCCTTAACGGTATTTAAAAGCCTTTGGCGTACGATAGAAGAGGAATTACATCATAAGTAAATGACCGTACGCCGAAAAGGCATATTCGACAAGAAACTAACTATTTAGGAGGCGAAAACCGTGGCATTTGAATTTAAGTTGCCAGATATCGGTGAAGGTATCCATGAGGGTGAAATCGTAAAATGGTTTGTTAAACCAGGCGATGAAGTTAATGAGGACGATGTTCTTTGTGAGGTTCAAAATGATAAAGCAGTAGTAGAAATCCCTTCTCCTGTTAAAGGAAAAGTATTAGACATACTGGTAGAAGAAGGAACTGTTGCTATCGTTGGAGATACTCTAATTAAATTTGATGCTCCTGGATATGAGGACATTCAATTTAAAGGTGAAGAATCAGAAGAAGCTCCTAAAGAAGAAGCACAGGCGCAAGCAACAAATGAGACTGCTTCAGAAGCAACTGCGCCAGCAGCTGAAGTCGACGAAAGCCGTCGTATTATTGCTATGCCTTCAGTTCGTAAATATGCACGTGAAAAAGGAATCGATATTAAAAAGGTTGCAGGCAGCGGAGATAATGGTAGAATAATGAAGTCAGATATTGATGCATTTATTTCTGGTGGTGCAACTGCTGCTCCATTAGCACAGGCGGCTGAAGCTCCACAAACAGCTAAAGAAGAAGCAGCGAAAGCGCCTGCAAAACAACCAATTCCTGCAGGTCAATATCCAGAAACTCGTGAAAAGATGAGTGGAATTCGTAAAGCAATTGCTAAAGCAATGGTTAACTCTAAACATACAGCGCCACACGTTACATTAATGGACGAAGTGGATGTAACAGCATTGGTTGCACACCGTAAGCAATTCAAAGCTATTGCAGCTGAAAAAGGTATTAAATTAACATACCTACCTTATGTAGTGAAGGCATTAACTTCAGCATTACGTGAATTCCCTGCATTAAATACATCTCTTGATGATGCAACTGACGAGATTATTCATAAGCACTACTACAATATCGGTATTGCAGCTGATACTGAAAGAGGTCTTCTTGTTCCGGTTGTTAAAGATGCAGATCGTAAATCAATATTCACAATTTCAAATGAGATTAATGAATTAGCAGGTAAGGCTCGTGATGGTAAGCTTGCTCCGGATGAAATGAAAGGTGCATCATGTACTATCAGCAATATTGGGTCAGCAGGCGGACAATGGTTCACTCCTGTTATTAACCATCCTGAAGTTGCAATCTTAGGTATCGGTCGTATTGCAGAAAAACCGGTTGTAAAAAATGGTGAGATTGTTGTAGCACCAGTACTTGCTATATCACTAAGCTTTGACCACCGTATGATTGATGGGGCTACTGCTCAAAACGCTCTCAACCAAATCAAACGTTTGTTAAATGACCCACAACTATTATTAATGGAGGCGTAATTCAAAATGGTAGTAGGAGATTTCCCGATCGAAACAGATACTATAGTAATTGGTGCCGGCCCTGGTGGATATGTAGCAGCCATTCGTGCAGCTCAGCTTGGACAAAAGGTAACCATCGTTGAGAAAGCTACTGTTGGTGGTGTTTGTCTTAACGTTGGATGTATCCCATCAAAGGCATTAATCTCCGCGGGACACCGTTATGAAACAGCTAAAGATTCTGAATCAATGGGAATTAAAGCTGAAAATGTTACTCTTGACTTTTCTAAAGTTCAAGCATTTAAAGATGGTGTTGTAAAGAAATTAACTGGTGGAGTAGCAGGACTTTTAAAAGCTAATAAAGTGGAAGTTGTTAAAGGGGAAGCATACTTCGTTGATGCAAACTCCCTTCGTGTAATGAGTGAAAACTCTGCACAAACATACAATTTCAAAAACGCTATTATTGCTACTGGATCTCGTCCAATTGAGATACCATCCTTTAAATATTCAAAACGTGTACTTGATTCAACAGGAGCATTAGGACTTCAAGAAGTACCTGAAAAAATCGTTGTAATCGGCGGCGGTGTTATCGGTATTGAACTTGGTGGTGCTTATGCTAACTTTGGATCACAAGTAACGATCCTAGAAGGTGCAGATGACATTCTTCTTGGATTTGAAAAGCAAATGACTGCAATTGTTAAAAAGAACCTTAAGAAAAAAGGTGCTGAAATCATCGCTAAGGCGTTAGCCAAAGGTGTGGAAGAAACCGAAACTGGTGTAACAGTGAAGTATGAAGCAAATGGTCAAGAACAATCAATTGATGCAGATTATGTATTCGTAATGGTTGGACGCCGCCCTAATACTGATGAGCTTGGATTAGAGCTTGCTGGTGTTAAAATGAGCGAAAGAGGCATAATTGAAGTTGACAAGCAATGCCGTACAAGTGTAAGCAATATTTTTGCAATCGGTGATATTGTTGCAGGACCTCAATTAGCACACAAAGCTTCATATGAAGGTAAAATTGCAGCAGAAGCAATTGCTGGGGAAGCATCTGAAATTGACTACTTAGGTATTCCTGCTGTAGTATTCTCCGAACCTGAACTTGCTACTGTTGGCTACACTGAACAACAAGCAAAAGAAGAAGGAATTGAAATTATTGCAGCTAAATTCCCATATGCAGCAAATGGTCGTGCGCTTGCACTTGAAGCAACAGATGGTTTTGTGAAGCTCATTACTCGTAAAGAAGATGGACTTCTCATTGGTGCTCAAGTAGCTGGTGAAAGTGCATCAGATATTATTTCTGAATTGGGTCTAGCTGTTGAAGCTGGAATGACAGCAGAAGACATTGCAATGACAATTCACGCTCACCCAACACTCGGTGAAATTACAATGGAAGCAGCAGAAGTTGCTTTAGGATCTCCAATCCACATTGCAAAATAATAAATACAAAAAAATCGCTCCTTATGGGGCGATTTTTTTGTTATCGATTCCTTCTGCTCTCTTTATTTGGAACTAGTCGTTGAAGATAATACATTTTCTAGGGGGGTGATAATTTCATCTTTGCCAACATTTCCTTCAATTTTTTCAAGGACTTTATCTTGTTGGACAATTAATAATGATGGATATACTTCTATCTCATATTTAGTATAAAGTCTATTATCATTGGAAGAAACAACCTTCATATTAGCGATTTCTGTTGGGAATTTTATTTTAAGCTCCAGTAACGCATCATAATAGCTGCTTTCATTGCGTAGATTATCCTCATCTGAAAAAAAGATAATTTGTTTTTCGTCGGTTTCCGGTATTAGTGGCTGTGACTTGTACGAAGAACACGAAGAAAGAATAATAAAAGAAAGTATGATTAGAAGATTTGCTTTCATTTTTTTCACTCTTTCATAAAATAGTCAAATGTATAGGTCTTTACAACTATTATCAAATACGCCTTGGCGTATTTGTCGCCCGAAATTTTTCGAGCACGTCTCGAAAAATTTCCTTTGAAAAATCGTGGCATCCGCCGGAGGCATACGACTTTATTCATTAGGGTTGATAGTCCCTAATGAATAAAGTTGTATAATACAAAACACCTATTTCTTCATTCCAATTCATTTTATCATGTATTCTAAAAATTCTTACCGATGTAATCGATTTGTTACATAAATGAAAAATACTACCATTTTTCTGTGCATATTAATTAATATAGTTAATAGAAATTTATAGAAGACAAGCATATAACCTGAAGGTAAAAGGGGAGTTTCTTCATGAAGGTTTATGTAATTGGGTTAATTCAGATTTTAATTTGGAGTACTTTTTCATTGGTGTCATGGTTGTCAGGCTCTGACAGCCTTCTAGCCAAAGGGATATTATTGATTATTTTTTGTTATGTCGCCTTCTTAATCGCGAATAAGATTGGGTTGACACGAAAAGGATCCTTTCTTATTACAGTCATTTCATTTTTTTGTTTTTTCTCGTTTGAAAAAGTGTTTTGGGTCTTCACGTAAATAGACCATATCTCTAGGATATGGTCTATTTTTTATTTCTCCATGTTGGCTATTTTCGTTTGTAAAAATACATGATACGTCCATTAAATAGGTGTAATTCACCCTCGAGTTTTTTAGCTAAAAACTTGCAAAATTCATTTGCTTTTCCCTTGTCTCCTGCCGTTGAACTTTGAGGAAGAGTGACCTGGATATAGCTGTGTTCTGTCGTCTCACCATTTTCATCTTTCATTTCCTCATGCCCAACTCCAACAACGATTGCATTGTATTTTTGGTGATTTGATTTTAAGTAAAACCAGTTTTTTTCTTGATTAACTTCTTTTATTTGGTAGGGGAATGCAGCATGATCATAATCCCAATCAAGCTGTTTGCCTGTTTTACCTGTAATTTCTTTGTAATAGCTAAAGTGGTCTCTAACATCATCAAGTGAAATATGTTGTACGTTTGAATTACTGACAAGCTTTATGTATGCGTTTTCCAAACTTTTCACTCCTACTCAAAATTGTATTCAATAAGTAACTCTCATTCTATGGGAATCCACTCTTATTCTAGCATTTAATTGGTAATACTTACAACTTCAGATTGATTGGGATGCTCAATATATGCGGTTTGTTTGTATTTATGATAAAAATAAACATAAAATATTTAAAAATGTTATACAATTAACCATTGACGAAGTGAATGTGACATACTATTATATAAATAACATAACATAAAACGTTTTCAAAATGAGTTAAATGAAATCTACTTTTCGAAAGGGGCTTTGAATAATGGGTACAATCATCTGTCAAACTTGTAGCGAGACAATTGAGCATTTTGAATATGAGAAGGTTACAACACTTTATTCAACATGCGACCACTGCGATTGCCGTCACGAAGAGAACTAACTTTATATGAGGACATGAAAAAAGCATGCAGAATTTGCATGCTTTCTTTTTGGGTTTTCATCGAATAGCTCGATGTTCTTTAATGACGCGTAGAAATTTTAACTCATAATCCTCAGGTCCTTGAACAGGGAGACCTGCTTCAATATTCGTTAGAATATAGCTTAAGTTCTCTTCAGTTATGATTTCTCCAGGGATAAAGATTGGGATTCCTGGAGGGTATACCATCACGAATTCCGCTATAACACGTCCTGCAGATTCTTCAAATGGTACCACTTCAGTTTCTGAATAAAATGCATCCCGTGGTGATAATGCGAGAAGAGGTATATCTGGAAGCAATACTTCCGGAACGATTCTTGACTCTGAATAATGGGATACTTCATCAGAAAGATCAGCTAAAGCAGTGATAAGTAACTCAGCCTCTTTTATTGTATCTCCAGGTGTCACAATGCAAAGGATGTTATATAGGTCAGACATTTCCACTTCGATATTGTATTTTTCACGTAGCCAAACTTCTGCATCTGAACCAGTTATTCCAAGATCTTTTACCGAAATAACCAATTTGGTTGGATCAAAGTCAAATGCAGCTTTTGAACCTAAAATTTCTCGTCCGACACAGTACAGTTTTTCTATTTCATTGATTTTGTCCCGAATGTAATTGGATAATTCAATCGTTTTTTCAATCAGTTCATGGCCTTCAGTCACTAAACGTTTTCTAGCAACGTCTAAAGATGCTAATAACAAATAAGAGGTAGACGTTGTAGTAAGCATACTCAAAATCGATTGAACTCTGTTAGTGGAAACCAACCCTTCTCTTACATTTAGAATAGAGCTTTGTGTCATTGACCCTCCAAGTTTATGGACGCTTGTAGCGGCCATATCAGCACCAGCCTGCATTGCTGATAGGGGTAGCTCTTCGTGGAAGTGTATATGAACTCCATGTGCTTCGTCCACAAGAACAGGAACTTCATAAGAATGAGCAATTTCTACGATTCTTTTTAGGTCGGCGGCTATCCCGAAATAGGTTGGATTAATGACAAGCAAACCTTTTGCATCCGGATGCTGTTCGAGAGCCTTTTCAACTGAGTCAGTTGTGATACCATGAGAAATCCCTAATGTATTATCGATTTCAGGATGGATAAAAATTGGAACTGCACCGGAAAAAACAATTGCGGACATAACAGATTTATGCACGTTTCTCGGTACTATGATTTTATCTCCAGGACCACAGACAGTCATGACCATTGTCATTATTGCTCCACTAGTACCTTGAACTGAAAAAAATGTATGGTCTGCGCCAAAGGCTTCAGCAGCCAGGTCTTGTGCTTGCTTAATTATCCCTTTAGGTTGATGGAGATCATCTAAAGGCCCAATATTGATTAAGTCAATAGACAGGGCATTATCACCGATAAAATTTCGAAATTCAGGATCAATCCCAGCTCCTTTTTTATGTCCAGGAATATGGAATTGGGTTGGATTCTTTTTTGCGTGTTCAACAAGACCAGTAAATAATGGTGTTTCATTTTGCAACAATTGATAACCACACCTCTTTATTTAAATTGAATAAACATACATTTATACATAAAACAAATGAATTATAGCACTTCTCATACCGTTTGCATACAAAAACTTTTCTCCCTCTTAAATTGTCTCATTGATTGATTATTAAACATTTTATGGACTGTTAAATCTTTGCTAAAAAATAAAAAGAGGAGTTTCTAGCTGTAATCTCGAAATGGTTTATTGGAAAGGTGGGAGATCAATGAATTGGGAAACAAAGGTTTCTACTTTATTAGGTATTAAATACCCAATCATTCAGGGAGGACTTGCTTATTTAGCATATTCGGAGCTTGCAGCCGCTGTGTCCAATGCTGGAGGACTTGGTCAAATTACGGCAATGTCACTTAATTCACCAGAAGAACTTCGCAATGAAATTAAAAAAGTAAAAGAACTAACAAAAAATCCGTTCGGAGTTAACTATGCCATTGGACAACATGGAAGGGCATTTTCAGATATGCTTGAAGTGGCAATTGAGGAAGAAGTGCCTGTCATTACAATGACTGGTGGAAATCCAGCACCGATTTTTGAACGATTGAGAGGTGTTAATACAAAGAAACTCGTTCTAGTTGCTGCAAGAAGACAAGCGCAAAAAGCAGAAGAGCTAGGGGCAGATGCTGTGATGGTTGTCGGACAAGAGGGTGGAGGTCACCTTGGCAGACAGGATATCGGAACAATGGTCCTTATTCCACAGGTAGTCGATGCTGTATCTATTCCGGTTATCGCTTCAGGCGGGATTGGTGATGCTCGCGGCCTAATGGCAGCATTAAGCTTAGGGGCTGAAGGAATCGAAATGGGTACTCGTTTTATTGCCACGAAAGAATGTGTTCATGCCCATCAAGGCTATAAAGACGCATTGATTAAGGGAACTGAAAATGATACAGTTGTGATTAAACGAACACTTGGAGCACCGGGTCGAGCGATTTCAAATGAGTGGACTTCCAAAATTCTTCAGTTAGAAGAAGCCAATATCGGATATGAAGGATTAAGGGATTACATAAGTGGTCAAGCTAATATGAGCTATATTTATGATGGAAATTTAGATAGTGGTTTTGCTTGGGCGGGTCAGGTGATGGGGCTTATTAAAGACGAACCAACAGTGGCTGAGTTATTTGAGCGAATGACCTCCGAGGCAGAGCAAATTAGCAACAAGTGGAATAAATAGAGGTGAGATAATTGGATTATCAATATCCAATCTCTTTAGATTGGAGCACGAACGAAGTGGTTGATGTAATCGCCTTTTTCGAATGTGTTGAAAGGGCATATGAGAAGGGGATTGCTAGGGAACAAATGATGAAGGCATATAAGCGTTTTAAAGAAATTGTTCCAAGTAAATCAGAGGAAAAACAGGTGTGTGGTGAATTCGAAGAAACAAGCGGTTATTCTGCATATCGTGTGATCCAAAAAGCAAAAGAAAATACGGAAATCATCAAAATGTAACATTATTTAGCTGGGGTCCAAACCCCGACTAAATAATGATACAGACTCCGGCGTATGCCACAGATTTTTAAAAGAAAATTTTCGAGCTTCGGATCAAAGACTAAGAACGCCACGTCCTGTGGCAACGTCTTTGTAAAACACATTGTGTGGGCCTAAAAAAATCTGGGCGCAAATACGCCATAGCGTATTTGATTAAAAGGATGTCCTGTTTTGGAACAGGACATCCTTTTTTAAAAATCTAAGCTTGTCGAAAAATGATTATTTATCAAAACTCTACTTTGAACTTTTTTGCGCTAACTGGTATAATGGTAATAACTTTCTGAAAGTTCCATCAATTGCTCGTACTAACTCTTCTGCTTTCATATCTATTACTTCGTCTCGAGAAATGTTAATTCCACAAAGAATTTCAGCCTTTTTGACGGTTTGTAGTCGTGTGAACATCGATTCTAGATCTTGTTCGTTTAACCCTTGGTGAATAAGTGTGTCTGGTTTTGTATGATCGACTGACCATAGAAAATGGTTGGGGACACTTTTTCTAATTTTTTTCGAATGAGCCTTTAAAATGCTCCCAAACTCTGCTTTAATCGGTGCCTCATAAATCACAGCAAACCAAACGAATAGATGGGTATTCCACAATCCGATTTGAAAATGAGGCAGCATTTTATAGCCGCGCTTATTATTTGCAAAAGCAACCCAAGTATCTTTAGGTGGATTAATCGTTCTTCTTGCATGCTTTGCCACATGAGCAAACATTTCATCTCCCGTCAAACTTGAGAGTGTAGGTGCAAAATGGTTCCCTAAATACTCTAATTTAGGTCGGACATGTGTAATTAAAGCATCCATTCGATTTTCAAGTCCATCTATCTTAAAAACATCAAAGTCTTCTTTTGTAAACCCTGTAAAAGTCATTCTTAGTATCCCCCTATTGATATTCCTAATCGTATTTTACCAAAAACAATTGAAAATCTGAACTAGCATGCTTGGAGCCTATCTAGGTATACGCACATATTTGTTACAATGCTCCAGTTTTTTCATAAGATAGTAGTAACAAGTGGAATAGTCAAAAGTGATGGTGGTTGAACGAAATAGACGAAAGGGGTGCGGAAATTGAAACAAGTGATTAATGATTTAAAGCGTAAAGACGGAGAAAAACGCTTGGCAGTGTTACGTTTAGAAGTTGATTATGAATTGGCAACCCTTTATGATGCGATGATTGAAAATGATGAAATGAAAAAGGCAGAATGTAAAAAGAAACTACAAAAATTAAGCAAAGAAATAATGAAAATTGAGGCATAAAAGATTGAGGCGAACCAAAGTTGGTTCGCTTTCCTTATTGCTTGCTTTTCCATAAATAAGTAAAGTAAGCTTTAAAGAAAGATACTTAGCATATACTATCCGTTGGATAACTTAATTCATCGGAGCTGAATTAAGTTATCCAAC
>NZ_JBALOX010000184.1:0-20526 GCF_036965165.1 Bacillus sp. JJ1521
ATATCGATTAAAATCGGCTTAATGGTTGTTTTTAAGAGTGTCTATTTGACAGGTGCATGTTCATTGGCGGGATATCGGACAGGGGTAGAATTATATCGGACTAAAATCATAATATATCGGACAAACCCATATTCTGCATTTTGTGAATGGTCTTTTTGGCTCACCCCGAGTCAAATTGTCTTAACCACCCGTAATATGGAGTTTGACCAACAGTTGTGAATGTCAGAAAATGCAGTATTGTCCACAGTGTAATTTTATGGTACATTAATCTTAACGTCATATGCGTTCTTGTTCAGGAGGTGTCGTTTTATATGTTGCATGGAATTCTTGTTACATTATTAGTAATCGTATGTGTAGGCTTGATTGTAGTTGTTTTATTACAATCCGGTAAAAGCGCAGGTTTATCAGGGGCTATCTCTGGTGGTGCCGAGCAGTTATTCGGAAAGCAAAAAGCTCGTGGCCTTGACGCAGTTTTACAACGTATTACAGTCGTATTAGCGGTATTATTCTTTGTTCTTACAATTGCAGTATCTTACTTTGAATTATAAAATTTTTCAAAAAGTGGGTTAGACAGGTGATGTCTAACCTTTTTTATTGCGCTTAAAACACACTTTCCGGTACGATAGTAGAATACAGAAAAAATGCGCAAAATATCATAACATAAGTTATCATAAAGGAGTTTTTACATAATGAAGATCAAATTACCTCAACCTTTCTTATTTGAGGGTGGGGAAAAAGCAGTTTTATTATTACATGGATTTACTGGGAATTCAGCAGACGTTCGGATGCTGGGGAGATTCCTTGAGAAAAAAGGCTACACCTGTTATGCACCGATTTTCAAAGGTCACGGCGTACCGCCTGAAGAATTGGTCCATACTGGTCCTGAAGATTGGTGGGAAGACGTAATGGATGCCTATCAGCTTTTAAAAGACAAAGGATACGATGAAATTGCAGTAGCCGGATTGTCACTTGGTGGGGTATTTTCCCTGAAATTGGGTTACACTGTACCTATAAAAGGGATTGTGACAATGTGTGCGCCTATGTATCTCAAGAGCGAAGAAGTTATGTATGAGGGCGTTGTTGAGTTTGCACGGGAATATAAACGATTTGAGGGGAAATCACCTGAGCAAATCGACAAGGAAATTGAAGATTTCAAGAAAACCCCGATGAACACATTAAAAGCGCTGCAGAACCTAATCGCGGAAGTACGTGACAATGTCGATATGATTTATTCCCCGACTTTTGTTGCACAAGCACGTCATGACAAGATGATAAATCCAGATAGTGCGAATATTATTTATGAAGCGGTTGAAAATGATTTTAAAAAGATCAAATGGTATGAGGAATCAGGACATGTCATTACCCTAGACAAAGAACGTGACCAGCTGCATGAGGATGTGTATGCATTTTTAGAGCAGTTAGATTGGTAACGGGAGGGACTATTATGGAACAGGAAATCCAAAAACATATTAAAACATTATTAGACTTTATGAAGGAAGAAGCATACAAACCCTTAACTGTCCAAGAACTTGAGGCCGCCTTTGGAATCTCAGGATCGGAGGATTTTAAGGATTTTGTCAAAGCCCTTGTGGTGATGGAAGAACAGGGATTAGTCGTTCGAACACGTAGTAATCGATACGGTCTTCCTGAAAAAATGAACCTTATCCGCGGAACGGTAACGGGGCATGCAAAGGGATTTGCATTTGTCGTGCCGGAAGATAAAACAATGGACGATGTATTTATTCCGCCAACTGAATTAAAAAATGCTATGCATGGGGATACCGTGCTTGTTCGGATTAACTCAGAATCTTCCGGTCAACGCAAGGAAGGTACAGTTGTTCGAATTATTGAACATGGTATAAAAACAATTGTAGGTACATATACCGAAAGCAAAAGTTTTGGCTTCGTTATTCCAGATGATAAAAAAATCGTCAATGATATTTTTATTCCAAAACAAGCATCGAATGGTGCAATTGAAGGACATAAGGTTGTCGTCAAGCTTGTAACGTATCCGGAAGGTCGGATGAGTGCAGAAGGGGAAGTTGTTCAAATTTTGGGTCACAAAAATGATCCTGGAATTGATATTCTTTCTGTCATTCATAAGCATGGACTTCCAGAGGAGTTTCCGGGTGATGTATTGGGGCAGGCGAATAAGACGCCTGATTCCATCGATCCAAGGGATCTTGAGGATCGACGCGATTTACGAAATGAAGTAATCGTGACAATTGACGGTGCGGATGCAAAAGACTTGGATGATGCAGTAACAGTAACAAAGCTTGAAAATGGCAATTACAAACTTGGAGTACATATTGCGGACGTAACTCATTATGTTACAGAAGGTTCACCTATTGATAAGGAAGCAAGTGACCGTGGAACAAGTATTTATCTTGTGGATCGGGTGATTCCGATGATTCCACACCGTCTTTCTAATGGAATATGTTCTTTAAATCCTAAGGTTGACCGATTAACATTGTCATGTGAGATGGAAGTTGACGGGAACGGTGCTGTTGTTAAGCATGATATTTTTCAAAGTGTCATAAAAACAACAGAAAGAATGACGTATTCTGATGTAAACAGTATTCTTGTCGATAAAGATGAAGAGTTACGTTCACGTTACGAGCCACTTGTACCAATGTTTGAAGACATGGAAAGACTTGCAGCGATCCTTCGTGAAAAACGAATGAAGCGTGGCGCGATCGACTTTGATTTTAAAGAGGCAAAGGTGCTTGTCGATGATGAAGGTGCACCATATGATGTCGTTTTAAGAGAGCGCTCAGTTGGTGAACGTTTAATTGAAGAGTTCATGCTGCTAGCAAACGAAACAGTAGCTGAGCATTTCCATTGGATGAATGTGCCGTTTATTTACCGGATTCACGAGGATCCAAATGAAGAAAAGCTAAGACGATTTTTAGAATTCATTACGAACTTCGGCTATCTTGTTAGGGGAGCCGGAAATTCGATTCATCCACGTGCGTTGCAGGAAGTGATCGAAGCAGTTCAAGGAAAGCCAGAAGAAATGGTTGTATCGACCGTCATGCTACGTTCAATGAAGCAAGCGAAATATGATCCGGAAAGTGTCGGACATTTTGGTCTATCAACTGATTTTTACACACATTTCACTTCACCAATTCGACGTTACCCTGATTTAATCGTGCATCGCTTAATCCGAACCTATTTAATCCAAGGAAAGCTCGATAATCCGACTCAGGATAAATGGAAGGATCGATTACCTGAAATCGCCGAGCATTCCTCCAATATGGAACGACGCGCTGTAGAAGCTGAGCGTGAAACAGATAGCATGAAAAAAGCCGAGTACATGATGGATAAAATCGGAGAGGAATACGATGGCATCATTAGTTCTGTTACAAACTTCGGAATGTTCGTTGAACTTCCGAATACAATTGAAGGACTTGTTCACGTCAGTTACCTCACGGATGATTATTATCGCTATGATGAAAGAAGCTACGCAATGATTGGCGAACGTACAGGGAATATATTCCGAATCGGAGACGAAATTACGGTTCGTGTTATTAGCGTAAATAAGGATGAGCGCTCAGTTGATTTTGAGGTTGTTGGTATGAAAGGCAGCCGCAGGCAGCTCTCTAAGGATAAGCCTCAAATCATCAGGTCCGAAAAAAGAAGTAACCGTCACAAAACAAATGATAATAATGATAAAAAGAAGCAAGATCGTAATAACGAAGGTGAATGGTCTACACGAAAGCCACGTAAGAAAAAGAAGAAATTTGATAATGTACCACCACAGAAAAGTAAAAAGCAGAAGAAGAAAAGATAATCGAGAGTGCTCCACTAATGTGGGGTGCTTTTTTTCTGATTACCTGGAAATTATTAGATAACTATTAGGTAGAATCTTACTAAGGGTAGAAGAGTTCTCACTTGAATTAATGAAGGTGGAAGTGGAGTCTGTCCTTATTGTGAAGCGAAAGAAGAAGTCCCAAGTGATTAATGTACACTTGGGAAGTAATTAAGCGGAGTTGACAATGTTGATCATACAATTTTTTTGTGAAACCTTTATTAGAAACACGATATTTCGAGATTTCACGAACGAATTACGGCTCCTCTTCTAAAATTTGGTGATAGCGACCTTCAAGTAAATTAATGATATTTTTCTGCTGTTGCGCTAATTGCTTAAACATTTGTTTTGCTTGTTGATTCTGGGTTTCTATAGAAAATTGCATTAAACTTGCCTCTACACTTTGAGCTGAAGCTATTGTTCTTTGCATTTGTGTTTGTACAGTCATCCGAACTCACCCATTTCTATCAATTAACATAGTAGTAAATTCCATGTAAAAACGAGAAAAAGAAAAAGGAGACTCACATTTTACTATAATAAAATTGTCCACCTTCATCTATAGTTAGTAGGAAGATATCATCAATATTTTTAAAGCCTAATTCGGCTATTTTCTCCTTCAACCAGCTTATTGTTCCTACTTTTTCTAAATTTTTATGAACCACCTTTCCATCTAAAATCAAGACACTAGGATAGCCTTTTGGAGGTTGTGGGGGTAAATTTAAACCCTTAGGTGTTAACATATCCTCATTACTTTTTCTAATTACACTTATCTGCCCGTTTGATTCCAATACAGCATAATCAATCTGATTTAAATCTGAAGTACCTCTCAACCTGACATCCATAAGTAAAGATTCAACTGTTAATTTTGTCTTTCGTAATTGCTTTTTCAGTATTTGACCATTTTTAATGAGAATCAGCGGTTCATCCTCTATAATGCGACGAAAACGTGGCGTTTTTAGGGCAATATAAGATAACCCTAAGTGTAATGCAGTAATTAAAGTTGCGGCGGCAAGCGGTCCAGCTAAAGGGATTTCTCCCGAAGATAGGGGGTTACCAATGATATCACCGATGATGACTCCAAATAAAAAATCTAAGGGATTAATCGTTCCAATCGAGCGTTGACCAAGTACTTTAATAACGATAAATATGTAGAGATAGACAATAAATGCACGTATTAAAAAGCCCCAAACGGGTAAATCTTTTGCTCCAGACCAAAATTCCAACTCCATTTATAAAACCCCTTTCTTTTCATATTTTCTTTAATTCCACTTTTTGGCCTGATTACGATGATGCAGGTCAATGTATGGAATAATGATTTTAGCATTTTTAAGAAAGCTGGGTTTGGAAATAACAATCAAACCCATTTATTTATTTTTGGATAGAAATAATAACCCAAGAAATGTCTTATCTTGGGTTAAAAACCGAATGATGAATATTGTCATTGATTAAATTGTGGTTCTTCCTGTATGATCTGCTGATAACGACCTTCCAATTGCGTGACAATGTTTTTTTGTTGCTGTGCTAGTTGTTGAAATGTTTGCTTCGCTTGTTGGTTCTGTGTTTCTAAAGCAAATTGTGTCAAGCTTGCCTCTACACTTTGCGCTGAAGCAATAGCAGTTTGCATTTGTGTTTGAACGGTCATTTATCTTCACCCCTTTCCATCATTTAAGTTGCTCATTAATACTAAAAAAATTCCTGTGAATTTTTAAGGAAATACAGGGGAATTTAAAATTAGCATATAAATGAATAAAAAATTGTGGGATCAACTAAATGATTTTCGGTATCAATTAACTTAAAATTAGGGTGATTATTTTGAAAGACTGTGAAAAAATACAAATGGGTTTTTATGAAAGTGCAGATAGTGGAGCCACGGTTTTACCGGTTTCCTATACTGAGTGGGAAGAAAGAGCAAAAGAAAAATTAGCCGCTGGCCCTTTTGGTTATGTGAACGGCGCTGCTGGTGCAGGTGACACGATGAAGGCGAATGTAGATGCCTTTAAACAGTATCGAATTCGTCCGAGAATTTGTCGAGATATTTCCAAGCGAAATTTGGATATCTCATTATTTGGCAGTAAATACCCTGTTCCTTTTTTATTTGCGCCGATTGGAGTGAACTCCATTGTTCATGCTGATGCGGAGGTTCCTCCAGCAAAAGCAGCAGCTTCATTAGGAATTCCGTATATTTTAAGTAATGTTTCGACAACTCCAATGGAAAAAATTGCAGAAGTAATGGGCGATGCTCCAAGATGGTTTCAGCTTTATCCCCCAAAGAATGAAGAATTAACTAAAAGTTTTTTAAAAAGAGCTGAAAAAGCGGGATTTTCTGCTATTGTTGTGACGATTGATTCAACTCTTTTAGGTTGGAGAGAAACAGACCTTCGAAATTCTTTCCTGCCATTTTTAACGGGGAAAGGGATGGGAAATTACTTTACCGATCCTGTTTTCCTCTCAATGCTTGATGAACCACCAGAACAAAATTTAAAGGCCGCGTGCAAAAAAGCATTAGATGAAGGAAACAATGCATGTTTTTCTTGGAAAGATCTCGAATTTATTAAAAAGGAGACCGAACTACCTGTCTTGTTAAAAGGACTCACCCATCCAGACGATGCCGTTTTAGCAGTGGAACACGGAGCAGATGGGATTATCGTATCAAACCACGGTGGACGGCAACTTGATGGTGCAATAGCTACATTAGAGGCACTTCCTTCTGTTTGCGAAGCGGTGGAACATAAAGTTCCCGTTCTGATGGACAGTGGAATTCGTAGGGGGGCTGATATCATCAAGGCATTGGCATTAGGAGCGTCAGCTGTACTTATTGGACGTCCATATATTTATGGTCTTGCAGTAGCAGGAGAAACAGGGGTCAAAGCTGTCATGGAAAACCTCATTGCTGAAACAGAGCTACAGATGGCTATATGTGGAAGGAAATCAATATCAGAAATAGAACAGTCCCTAGTGGTTAAGGTGTAAATAATAGATACTTATTGAGTTACTCAAGAGCTCTTTTTTATGGAAAAAAACGTTATTCGAGAACTCATTTTCTCGAATTGTTTATTTTCAGGAACAAATACAAATTGTTGTCTTATTGATTTTCGGAGGATGAAAAAGATGAGTATGAATATTGGGGATCGTGTAAGTCGTGTGGCTCTGATTGGGACTGGTTTGGTTGGTTCCAGTTATGCGTTTGCTTTAATGAATCAGGGGATTGTCAATGAATTAATCATGATTGATGTAAATGAGGATAAAGCAAAAGGGGATGTACTGGATCTTAACCATGGAAAAGCTTTTACAGGAAATCCTACACTTATAAAATTCGGAACTTATGATGATTGTAGAAATGTGGATCTAGTTGTCATTTGTGCGGGGGCTAATCAAAAACCGGGAGAAACAAGACTTGACCTGGTAGAAAAAAACCTAAAAATATTTAAAGAAATCGTGGAAAACGTGATGGCAAGTGGATTCGATGGAATCTTTCTAGTCGCCACGAATCCAGTTGATATTTTAACATACGCAACATGGAAATATAGCGGTCTACCAAAGGAACGTGTAATAGGTTCTGGAACGATTTTAGATACTGCACGTTTTCGATACTTATTGGGTGATTATTTTAATGTTGCTCCTAAAAATATACATGCTTATATTATTGGGGAACATGGTGACAGTGAATTACCAGTCTATAGCTCAGCATACATAGGAGCACTGCCGATAATAAAATATATGGAAAGAAATGAGAAGTATAAAAAAGAAGATTTAGACGACATCTTTATTCGGGTACGGGATGCTGCTTACGAAATTATTAAAAGTAAAGGAGCAACTTATTACGGAATTGCGATGGGATTGGCACGAATCACCAAAGCCATCTTCTCGAATGAAAATGCGGTGTTAACGGTTTCCGCTCATATGGATGGTCATTATGGACAAGAAAATGTGTATATCGGGGTGCCATGTGTCATAAATCGAAATGGGATCCGCGAAATAATGGAACTGGAGTTAAACGAAGAGGAACAACAAAAGTTTGAAAATAGTGCAAATGTGTTGAAAACAATTCTTGCCCCATTTTTTGATGAGGTGAAACCGAAAAGTTAACTCCGTTAGCGTGGTGAAAATGTATGGAAGCCAAACCACTATCAGATATTGAAAAACTTGCCCTGTCTCGTCGTGATACATTTAAAAATAGCAAATTAATCTACTTTTTACGAGCCGTATTAGCCAGTATGTTTATAGGGTTCGGGGTAATCGTTGCCTTTCGAACAGGCAATTTCTTTTTTGAGCAACAATCACCTGTTGCTTTTCCGATTGCTGCTATCACATTTGGTGCAGCCATTATCCTTATTGCTTATGGTGGGGGAGATTTATTTACTGGAGATACTTTTTATTACACATATGCCGCTCTACGAAAGAAAATGAAGTGGAACATAGTCAGCCAAATGTGGCTCTATAGTTACGTTGGCAATGTAATTGGAGCTATTTTCTTTGCATTTTTAATTTTCATGACTGGGTTGTTTGAAGGAGAATTAGTGAATGAATTACTGCTAACGGTTGCAAAAAATAAAACGCAACTCTCCACTTCTGAACTGTTTTTTCGAGGTATTCTCTGTAACTGGCTCGTGTGTCTCGCTTTTTTCCTGCCAATGGGAATGCGAGGAGACGGACCAAAAATATTATTATGATGTTATTGGTATTTTGCTTTTTCATCTCTGGCTATGAACACAGCATAGCCAATATGTGTACATTTGCTATCTCGTATGTGATGCATCATCCTGACTCTGTCACTGTAAATGGTATTATCCATAATTTAATCCCAGTCACGATTGGAAACTTAATTGGTGGCGGTGGATTTATGGCATGGATGTATTTCTACGCGAATAAAGCGAATATGGGGTGAAATTGAAGATCCAGAGGGTGCTCTGGATCTTTTTTATGAAAAATATTCCAATTCCAAACTGAATCGATTATACTTGTGTAAATTAAAAGGGGGAAATTGGGATGGAGGATTGTTTTATTTGTAGAAAACATAACGGTTTGATTCAAACAGCAGGGGAAACGATATATGAAGACGAGTATGTATTCGTAGGACACATTGATCATAATGCCGAAGACAGTTATTTAGGGCATATCATGATTGATCTTAAAAGACATGCGCAGGGTCTCGCAGATATGACAATGGAGGAAGCGAAGGCATTTGGTATCATTATGGCAAGGGTAAGTAAAGCCTTAAAAGAATCGGAAAAAGCAGAACATATTTATTCTTTCGTCTCAGGAGATGCAGTTCCTCATCTTCACATGCATATCGTACCACGTTATCCGAACACACCAAAAGAGTATTGGGGTCCAGGTGCTGTATATGATTGGCCAGAAGCACCAATGGGGAATAATGAACAGATTGTTCACGTGTGTAAAAGACTAAAAGCTGCCTTGGAGAAAACCAACAATGAATGATTATCATTGGGTTGGTTCACAGAATCATTTCATTGATACATTATCTGTTCAAAAACAAGGGAACATAATGATAGGTCGGTTTGGCGGAAATACTGCAGCAGGTCAATCGAAAAATGAGGACGGCTGTCTTGTCTGGCAAAATGAACAGGAAGATTGGGAGTTCGTAATTCTTTTGGATGCCCACCACACCGCTGAAAGTGCGGAATTGATTTTACAGGAGTTCGTGAAGCGAAAAGGCACAATTAAATCATTGTTTGCAGGGTCACCGAAAGGATCCTTTACGAATATAGAAGAGACGATCCTTAAAATTTTTCAGAATCCAGAATTCTTAGATTCATGCAGGAAAGTTAATGGATCAACTTCTTGCCTCATTGTCCTAAGAAAAGATAAATTCATGTGGTGGTTATCAGTCGGCGATTGTATTTTGTACTTGTTCCATCCCGAACTAGCAAAACTCGGACAATATCAAGTGAATCAACGCCATTTTTTTGAGTGGATTGGCCAGGTTAACACCTTTGAATTACCTGTCCCATGTTACAGCACGGGACGGAAAGAACTTAGAAAAGGACTGAATCATTTATTTTTAACAACAGATGGTTTATTAGAATGTCCTGGTTTACCTTTTGATCACCCTGAAAAAATTCAAAACGTATTTTTAAAAGGTTCAAATGAATACGCCGTTGAATCATTGTTAAAGACAATTCAATCACTTAACGTAAGAGACAGTACAACCATCATTTCTTGGTTTGTAAAGAGTGATCAAGATGCAAGCTTGCCTTGTAATCAATAAGCCTTTCCTTGTGATGTTGTCCAATTTTTGCTAAAATAAGAGGTACCGTCTTAAGGGGGAAATCAATATGCCAAAAGGTGTAGGCAAGGTAATTGCACAAAACAAAAAAGCAAATCATGATTATTTTATCGAAGAAACATATGAAACTGGAATCGTGCTTCAAGGGACTGAAATCAAATCCCTTCGCAATGGCCGTGCAAACCTAAAGGATTCATATGCACGTGTTCATAACGGTGAAATGTTTCTTTATAACCTGCATATTAGCCCTTATGAGCAAGGTAACCGATACAATCATGATCCACTTCGTACACGCAAGCTACTTCTTCATAAAAAAGAAATCAACAAGCTAATTGGTTTAACAAAAGAAGAAGGCTACGCACTTGTGCCAATCAAGATCTATTTGAAAAATGGCTATGCCAAGCTTTTATTGGGTCTTGGTAAAGGGAAGAAAAAGTATGATAAACGTGAAGACCTCAAGAAAAAGGAAGCAAAACGTGATATCGAACGTGCCTTCCGTGAAACACAGAAGATGTAAATGGTAAAACTTACAATAAATTACAATTGAAATTGTAATTACATGTGCTATAATAAGACATGTAGTTGACAATTGAATAGTCAACGAAAGCAAAAACACTTCATCCGAAACACCCAGATAACTGGTGATTAAATTCATCATTATCTTTTAGAATGGATGGCGAATTAGAAGCAAGAAGGTTAAGGAAGCGAAGTGAGTGAGAACCGGAGCGTATTTATACATACGTGAGGATTCGAACGAGCGAGCTTACGCAGAGATTCGCCGCTTATCATTCGACATATGGGGACGCTACGGATTCGACAGGGGTAGTTTGAGCTTAAGTTGCGAGTCGAGGGGATCGGCCTCGTTAAAACGTCAACGCCTATAACTGGCAAAGAAAACAACAACTTCGCTTTAGCTGCTTAATAACAGTCTATAGCGGTTCCTCCCTCCATCGCCCATGTGGTAGGGTCAGGGACTCACTTTAAGTGGGCTACGCCGGAGTTCGCCGTCTGAGGACAAAGGAAGAGAACAACCAGACTAGCTGCTTGGAAGCCTGTCGATAGGCTGAAAAGTTAGCGAAGCGCCAATATATCGACTACACTCGTAGAAGCTTAAGTGCCAATATCTTTGGACGTGGGTTCAACTCCCACCGTCTCCACCAAATACATATACTTGGTGGTTTAATACGAAATTGTGACTTGAACCATAAGTTTGCCGTTTTGGCAAGGTTATGCTTCAATAAACTTTCGGCAAACATATGCTTCAAATTTGTAAGAACTGTAGAAACTAACCTTCTACAGTTCTTTTTATTTTAAATATTAATTATCTAAACAATCATATTTAATGTTAATTAAAGACATCGATTCTAAACTATTTGAACTACTTCCTTTGAAATTTAATTTACCAAGTATTAGCTGCTTCATTATTAGGCGAATTTCTTATTTACCTTTGGCTTATAAGGAATATAGTTGATGGTATCATTCCACATTTCATTAAATTTAACTGACCATTCCTTAGCAACTTTTTTATCCTTTGAAATAATTACCACTTCTTCATTTTTCTTTTCCGCACTATAAGTAAAATTATAAGAACCACTAGTAATAATTTCTTTATCAATTATCATATTTTTTAAATGCATTTTTCCTTCATACGTATTAATTTTAACTGGTATCCCTGCATCTAATAGTTGTTGTAAAGCAGTTTCTTGATATGAATCGTCTTTGTCTGTGATAATTCTTACTTTTACACCTCTATTGGTTGCACTACAAAGGTGAGTCACGATGTTCCTTTCACTAATATAATATACCGCTACATCAATTGTTTCACATGCGTCTTTAATTACCTTTATTAATTCTTTTTGAGGGGACGAACTAGATTTTGAAAAAAAGTACCTTAGATTTGAAACAGTTTTATTATCTAAATTATCATTGTTTATCTGCCCATTGTCTTTATAATATAAATAAGCTGCTGTAGCAATAGTACCTGTTAGTATAACAGCGGAACTTATCAATAAAACCGTATTAATAACTATTCCTCCTTTATCTAAGATGTACAATCTCTTATGTAATAGTATGATTTACATAAATTGTCCAATTACTTTTAAGTTGATTTACTTTTCCTTAATCTTGTTCCGATAAATAAGTAGGATAATAATAAGAGATAAGACGTAATTTCCGTACAATTAACCAATTTATAGTGTATTGATACAGTAAAAGTATTTTGTTTTTATGCAGATTATTTAAGATTCGGCTGGCTACGAATCCTTAAATCAATTAAATTTGCGGCCGCAAAATCGTAAAAATATTAAGAAACTATATTTAAACAGCGACAGATTTTCTGAAAAAACATAATTTGCCTATTTGAAAGATTTATAAGACAATAGTTATAGGATATTAATACCATAATTGGCAAGGCAATGAAGTAACAAATCAAATTAGCAGTTAAGATTAAAACTATTAATATAACAAAAAAGAGGGTGCTTTTTTTGGTATCAGTTACTCGGAGAATTTCCCAGGTTAAACAACCAAGAGGTGGCTATATAAAACCGAAAGATTTTGTTGTTACAGATTTATCAGATGATTATACTTTAAACGAAAATGAAAATATCAATGGTAGCTTAGTAGGAACAGCAGTGGATTATTTAACAAGATTTTTAAATGGTACACCCAAAAAAGAAGTGTTTCGAGTTTCATTAAAGGGAGCATTTAATGTTAAAAAGCCTTTCTTAGCAGATGACCTATTACTCGATATAGAGGGCTTAGATGATACTTCAATTGAAAGTGCATGTAAAATGGTGGGTTTTGATGTAGCCCATCGAGCAGGAGTGATGGGGTATAAACCAGTAGAACTTATTAATACTGATAAGGAAACTATTTCAAATATAAGAATTATGGTGAATAGAGGATTGAATTTTCTCAAACTCTATGGGCCTATTGTAAAAGATGGTTTTACTTTTGAAGGTGGATATACGTCTACTATTAATACTGGTGATGGTGATTTTTTGACAGAAAATACCTTGTGGGATTTTAAAGTTTTAAAATCAGCACCGACTAACAAGCACACTTTACAGTTACTCATATATTATTTAATGGGTGTTCATTCGAACCATTCAGAATTCAAAAAAATTGAGAATTTAGGGATATATAATCCTCGTTTAAATAAAGTCTATTTGTTACCTATAAACACAATATCTAATGAGATTATCAATGAGGTTAATACTACTGTTATAGGTTATTGATGAATATTCCTTTGTATTCAAGAGCTGGACTGTCCATGGACAGTCTTTTTTATTAATAGGCTCTGTTAAAGGTAAATGTTTATATTTGTAATTTAGAATTGGATAAATGTTTTAGTAATTATGAAGTAATATTTTTAAACAAGGTAGAACGAAAATGCTGTTGATGAAATCCTACAAAATAAAGAGGGTATACCACCCATAATTATGGAAAAAGAACTAAATGTAATCGATGGATTTCGTAGATTAGCTGCCCTATTGATAATAGTACATTCCAAGATTAACTTTATTTCAGTAGATACTTTGTTCAAAGTATGCAGTATTAAATTTCAATAAAGGCTTGTACAGTTTCAAATTACAACTCGAATAATTATAGGAGAGTCTTAAAATGAAAAAGAAAATGAACTATTTAATCTTACTTTTAACGTCCATCTTTATAGTTGGTTGTACCAACTATAAAGATGCATCCATTACAGATATAGAAACAGATCCACAAGAAGTAACCACAGTTAAAACAAATAAAAATAGTGAAAAAGAAGAAACTATCACTACGGTTGTTGATGAACCAGTAGTAGAGGAAACACCAACCCAACTAAATAATGAACTGTTCTCAGGATACAAACTTATTGAAGTTGATGGTGGTGATTTGTCTGGATATCGTGAACCTAACGTTGTCGTTGACATCGGTTTTGGGGACCGTGAATATTGGGCATTTACTAATGAATACGGGCAACTAGTACGTGTCATTGCTGAAGAAATCATTCTACAAGATGACAATAACGAGCCTGTAACATCGTCTGGCAGATACTATCACGATGAGGCAAAGGTTCCTGGTGTCGAAAGTGACGTTTTAGATGAAGGACATATCATTGCTGATTCTCTCGGAGGGGTATCGAATGCTTATAATATTACCCCACAAGATAGTACGCTCAACCGACATGGGGATCAAGCCTATATGGAGAGGGTCATTCGGGATGCAGGCGGAGTTACTAATTTTGAAGCGATTATCACATATCCGAATACGAAAACTCAAATTCCCTCAAGTTATCAATACACCTATACAATAAAGGGCAACAAGGTCGTTGATAAATTTGATAACGTTAACCCTGATAAGGTAAACGAATCACTGGGTTTAACAGGTAGCAAGTCTTCCAATTCAACAAATTCAAACACGAATTCAACTAGCTCAAACGAAGACGGTGATCTTTCACGTGTTGATACAAACGGTAATGGGAAGGTAACGATTAAAGAAGCGAAAGATGCAGGTTTTAGTATGCCCATAACGTCTGACCATTGGTTATACAAATACATGGATGATCGTGATGGTGACGGTATGGTAGGTGAGTAAGCTCCTAGAACTTTGAGGCAAAATAAAAGAACGAAAGAACATTTTCCTCGTTAGATAGATGATATGGTGCGGCAAGGGACAGTTGAATTGATTGAAGATAAGAATAAGGTAGATAGTATCTATCGTTTATATAGCAGGATTTAATAGCTTAGCCAATAGCTCAAAAGAAACCGATTTATGTGTAGATGATAAGTTCACTTTTATTCTATTAATTAATAAGGATAAGGAGATTTTAAATGCCAAGTTTATCTAAAAGAAAACTAGAAAGAATTGCTGTGGATGCTATCAATTATGAAGCAAACCGTCCATCTGCTCAATTAGTTGCAAACATTCCAGTAGGAGATAAAGGAATTTCTTTTGATGGTGATATTGAGGTGTATAAAGATCATTCTGAATCGGTAAGTTCTTTAATTGGGAAGGTTCCAGTTCAAGTAAAAGGAACTCAAGTAACGGAATTTACTAATGGTACTCGTACATTCTCCATGGGCTTAGGGCATTTTAAAAATTATTATGACAGCCAAGGAGTTGTTCTTCTCGTCGTTGAAATTAAAAAAAATGGGGATACTAAAATTTTCTATAAACAATTACTGCCTAATGAACTCCGAGAAATATTAAAAGTATACGGAGAGAGAAAAGGACAGAAACAAAGAGTGGTTGAACTTCGTCCCCTTAGTGAAACCACTTTAGATACTGTTTGCAGGAAATTTATTCGTGAGTCTAAGAAACAACCTTCTATTCTTATAGAACGTAATCCTTTTAAAAATGATGAGTTTGATTCTTTTGAATTGACTAGTCTAACTTTCAACCCTAACAAAAACGAAACAAGTAATATTTTTGAGCATGATTTTACAGTGTACGGGATAAAAGAAATATTGAGTATCCCATTAAATCAGGGGCGGATACAATCGGTCACAACAGATATTAATGATACCGTATATTCAAATGGAAATGAATATAACTTTAGTATCAAGGTTACTAAAGAAGAAAATAGGACAATAATTTTAATTGAAGATTCTCTTGAATTAGTTATTAGTGAAAAACAAACAAAATTTAATTTTAAACTCATTAAGTTAAATTCCTTGGCTTCACAATTAAAGATATTACCTTTTGTATTAGATTTCTTAATAAGTTCATCAATGAAATTTAAGCAAATTTCTTTAAAACTAGAAAATATAAATCTTAATAATAAAGAGGATACTATTAAAACTTTTCAAGAATTGCTTTCCACATTTCAAAAGCTAAAAATTATTTTTGAAGGCCTTAACGTATCTGATGATATTACTATAGATAATAGACCCGGTGACCTTGATTTGATAATAGATCAAATCACCTCATTTGTAAGAATGTATTTAGATAAGGATTATAGCAAATTAAAAATTAAAAATCCTGAGCAAGCATGTTTTACTCTTTTTAGAATTGGTAGTTTGCATCTAGTATTTTTCTACAATCCTAAATCGGATAAACGTCTTATTAATGCTTTTTCAGAAGAGTTATTAAAAAATGATACACGTTTAAGTGTAGGTGGGGATACATTCCCACACAGTCCTTATACAATGCTTACTGACCTTGCATTAGCACATGGAGTTAATGTTAACCTTGATATTATCAATAGATCATTTAATAGTTTTGACCCATTTTTTAACGATATAACCGCTAATTTTACTAATAACTTTTGTCTAATGTGTATTAACGCCTTTGACCTTTCGGATAATACTAATCTCTTGCATTTAGTAAATCATATTTATGATTTTTATAAGGGGCACAATTTAGATGAAAGTATCTATTTTATTAATAAGTCTCAGATAAATTATAGACTTCAAGGATTTATTAATGAAAAATATATAGAAAAATTAATTAAACTAAAGCAGTCAGACTCCACTAATACAGAATTACAATACTGCACAAGCGTATTACTTGAAAGTAGGCATGAAGCGCAATTGTACTACAAACAATTAGGTACCGAAAAACAGAAATTTTATAATAAGTTGCCAATAAATTATCTTTACAGAAAACTTATTGAAGAGCGTTAAAGCATTTTATTTACTAGAGAAAGACTTTTAAATAATTTAATATTACACATAAAAAATGTATTATACACGAAATGACAATATTCGACACTAGGAGTGAACCTATTTTGTCAAATTCAAGACAGCATATGCAGCATAAGAAAAGTCTTTAATGATAATGTGTCTTTATCACCACATAAATTGAGACATACATACGCTACGAACTTATTAGAAATATCGAATGATCTTACCATTGTTATGAAGCAATTAGGTCATACGTCTACCACAACTATTATGCTATATGTTCATTCTACTCAAGCCAAGGCGAAATGTGCTGCAGATGCAATGAGTAAACGTAGAAAGATTAAAGAAACTGTTAAATAAAGTAAGGAGTAACGGTATGAAAATTGGATTAAACGAAATATTGTTAGGCGCTCAACTCTATCGTAATTATAAGATGGAGGGTAGTTTTTTAGGGAGACTATTCCTTTTTTTGTTTTATAGTTTTGTTGCTTTTTTAGGATTATTCGTTATAGCTTTAATTTTCGGTGCAGGATATTGGGTCATATCTAAGGTCAAGATGTTCTTTCACTTTATGTACGACTTCACCATTGTAAAAGTTATATTCTACCCTGCTACGTTTGACGTTGTTCATGGGATTTTTGTTGAACATCCATTTTTGAGAGCTATCATACTTTTTGTTATAACTCTAGCATTGTTGGGAATTTCATCAAAATTGGGTTGGGTTAAGAGTGAAATTATTTTAGTTTCAATAATGCTTTTATTAACTATATGTGCTTTGGTTACTCTTGTAAGAGCTGGTTATTATGCCGGAGTGGGTATTAACATGAAGGTTGTTGGTGAAGAAAACTACTCTAGCAAAGAACATATTGTTAGAAAGATGGATATTGATATTATTACACAGGAAACTTTACCTTATGAACCCATACATTATAATTTCGTAAACTCTGAGGAAGATCCGAAGATTACAGATTTGAATGGAAAATCGTATTTGAATACGTTTTGGGTTTATCTAGGAAAAGAGATAGATAGTAGCGAGAAGGTTCCAACCTTGGATTTCTCTTTAGAACCAGATGCCTTTTGGTTTAGTAAGGTAGAGGAAATGGACTATTTTGAAGGAGTGTTATCACTAGCTGATAGACCAGATGCTACCAACCCTAATAGTTCAATGATTACATTGAATTTTGTAGGTGATGGTAAGATTCTAGATACATATACAGTTAATAGTGGCTCAGAGCCAATAAACGTTAAGGTTGATATTAAGGAAATTAAAGAGGAATTTATTATAGCTTTTCAATCGGATAATAATGGAGATACAGTTGTAGCCTTATTTGAACCTCGTTTTACGAAAGAAAAGTAGTACAGAGATGAGGTGACCTTTTGGTTATAAGCAGACAAAACAGTGAGTGGTTGAAAATCATAGGGATTGTAACGATGGTTATTGACCTTATTGGATATTGACACGTTACCAGATTTCGCTGGAGTACAATTAGAAGATTTAGAGTTACATCAACAGGGAGAAGTAAAATATTATTTACTAACTCCTAAGCAATATCTATCTGTTTACGAGTCTTCATCTAAGGATAGTTACCGAGCAGATAAAAATAATCTTAAAAAAATTGAATTCTTAAAAAAGTACGATATTAAAATGACCAAACTTTTTTGTGCCAACGGGTGCGTTGATCCAAGAAGGATTAATGCACTTTTTTATTGAAGTTATTCAACTAAAGGGCAGTTTTGTTGAACAAGAAAGGTCAATTAAAGAAATAAGTTTGTTTCTTAATAAATGTCCTTAACCAAAAGATTCCCTATAAAATAGGGAATTAAAGCATATGTCACAGAGGACCTATGCTTTAGAGTTAATTTAAAGCGATCTTCACCTAGGTTAAGACGATTATATTCAAAGGGTAACATAAATGGAAGTGCTGATGGGGAGCAGCAATAATATTAACAATTGCAAAAATCATTTATGTGTTTTACACAAAAATGAAATTAACGGAGAAAAAAAGTAGGTCCTTTGTTTCCTAGGCTTATTATAATGCAGTTAATTTGTTTTAAATTTATACAATTTCTTCCCAAGGAATTTCTACGTAACAATTAAATTAATCTTCGCAATTGGACGCGATTGTGGAATAATACTTAGATATTATACGAATTTATTATTTACGGCAATAATTTTTACTTAGCCAACTGTATCAAAAGTTAAGCCATTTTATTTTTACACCATCTTCATTTGGGGATGGTGTAATGTGTTTTTTGGTTTCAAAATTAATCGGTTTTATTATCATTACACAAAAATTATGTAAAACATGGTAAGTAAGATAAATAATATATGCACTCAACTAACGGAGCAGTTTAATTTAATTAGAAAATAGGCAATTATTAGTTTCATTTGAATTACTAGTTTCATTTAATATGTTACGGGGACAATCAATCCACCGAATATGAACGCAAAGAGAGGTGAATTTAAATGAACACTAATAAGGCAAAAGAATTACTCACGAACGCACTAGAACGTCTAGCAAAGGCAACGGCGTTAAAAGACGCTGCAAAGAAAGACCTAGATAAAGCAAAAACAGACCTAAAAAATGTAGAAAAGAGAGCAGAAGAAGCATTAAGACTTAACAATGAAGCAGTAGCTCGTCTAAACGACGCGGACGAAAAGATAAGCAAGGCGATGGAAGACATCGAGAAGGCACGGAAATTCTTGTAATAAATTACCTTATAAAGAGTAAAAAACGAATTCAACAATGTATTTTGTAGTAAATGGGACTTTTGCGACTAAAAAGCATAAGTCCTTGTTGCGTTAAAGTGTGCGTTGATCCAAGAAGGATTACGCACCTTTTTGGTGAATTTATTGAATTAACGGTGCAGTTTAATGAAAGTAGCTATCTAAATTTTCTAATGTAATGTATAAATGAATAGGATATTACGATTTTATAGGGGGATATTTATGGCTTTAAAATATAAATGTTTAATCTGAGACCACGTTGATACAGCAGTAAAAAGCACACCGAATATACATTATCCATCATTTGTAGAGGCTCTTAAATACTTGCGCCCAAATGATAAACCTATTAATTTTGAAGATTTTGTTAGATACTGTTTCAATCCAGGTTTTTCTCCTTTATGTAAAGACATCATTAAATTCACAGAGGAAGAGCAAAAACATCAGCAAGTAGTATGGAAAAAATATACCGAATTAACTGTTCCAGACTTCTATGAACTGTTTGCAGAGACAATTCAAGAATTTAAAAAAACAAGGTGGAATTGTGACGGTTGTTTCTCATTCTGAGAGAAACCGAATTGAAAGAGATTATTCTATTCATTGTGGATTTGTGCCAGACGCAATCTTTGGATGGGAACTTCCTGAACAGCAGAGAAAACCACATCCATATCCAATTAAGGAAATTTTAAAACGCTTTAATCTTCAAAAAACTGAAGCACTAATGTTGGATGACCTAAAGCCTGGATTGGAGATGGCGAGAAGTTGTAATGTAGATTTTGCCGCTGCTGGCTGGTCACACGGTATTCTTGAAATTAACCAGCAGATGAAATCAGAATCGAAATATTATTTTGAAACAGTAGAAGAATTCAATCGTTTAGTATTGAGTAAATAACAAAGAGCATTTATTCAAGTAACGGGTGCGTTGATCCAAGAAGGATTAAGGCACCTTTTTGTTAAAGTTATTAAGCTAAACCAGCTAATAGTTTGTCAATATTTTTCAATAAAAACTTAAATTATCTCATGTTATACTAAATTTACGTATGCCAAATAACCCTCCAATGTACTATGTTTGGAAAGTTTTGGTCCGTTTAGTTATTTTTAAAAATTAGGCTAGATCTTGGAAAGCCGATTT